>CAZRPX010000046.1:0-5133 GCA_964602085.1 uncultured Gammaproteobacteria bacterium | reverse complement strand
AACTTCGATTTTTATACCCTTGATAACGACATTAATAACCTTGAGAAATTAACTCAATCAATCAATAAATCAGATTATATTATTATTCCTTCACGTCGTGTTTTTAAAAATCAAAATAATTCCAATTTTTTAAACTCTCAAAATTATTATCAAAAATTATTTTCTGGTCAATTCGGTTTCAATTTAATAAAAACATTTTCCAACAACAATAGTCTATTTTTGAATTCAGAAAACGCCGAAGAAACTTGGTCGGTTTTTGACAACCCAACTGTTAGAGTTTTTAAGCGACAATGAAAAATAATAATACTTTTATTCTTTTAATTATTTTTATAATTGGTTTTTGTTTCCGTCTTACTGGAATTAATTGGGATCAAGGTCAACATCTTCACCCCGACGAAAGGTTTTTAACTATGGTTCTAACAGATATTGATATCCCCCAAAATTTTATTCAATATTTAAATCCCCAAACATCAACCCTTAATCCATACAACCAAGGTTATTCTTTTTTTGTCTATGGTTCTTTTCCCCTAAATTTAGTTAAAGTTTTAGGAGAGATTTTTGGTTTAAAATCATACGATCAAATATATTTAGTTGGGCGTTTTTTAACTATTCTTTTAGACACGTTTATTATCTTGTTAATTTATCTAATTTCGACAAAGATATTTAATCCCAAAATTGGATTAATTAGTGCATTTTTTTATTCCATTTATGTTCTCCCAATCCAATTAGCCCATTTTTATACCGTCGATCCGTTTCTAAATTTTTTTATAATTTTGACTTTTTATTTATTAATTTTATTAAAAAATAAATCAAAAATATTTTTAAAAATTATTTTACTTTCCTTAGTTTTCGGAATTGCGATCGCCTGTAAAATTTCAGCAATTTATTTTTTACCAATTATTTTCATCTTTTTTATTTACTACTTTTTTCAAAAACCCTTTATTTTTCTTCTGTCTGTTATTATTTTTGTCTTTTTCACTTCTTTCTCTCTTCGACTCAACCAACCTCAAATATTTTCAAGTGGAAATATTTTCAATTGGAATCTTAACCCTCAATTTGTTGAAAATATTTTAGAACTAAAAAGTTACGACAATAATCCATTTTATCCACCAGCAATCCAGTGGCTCAAAACTATTCCTTTGTTATTTCCCTTAAAAAATATATTTTTTTGGGGTTTAGGTTTACCTCTTGGTTTAGTTTTTATTTCTTCAATAATATTTTCTGTTTATTTTTTGGTCAAAAAACAATTCTCAAAACAATTTTATTTATCTGTAATTTTATTTTGGATAGTATTTTTAATTATTTTTCAGGGATTACAGTCAGTCACTACGATGCGTTATTTTTTACCAATATACCCTTTTATTGCTATTATTTCAGGTTTTTTTGTTAGTAAAATCTTAAAAAAAACAAAACTATCGTCAAAAAGATTATTTCTGATTGTTCTAATTTTATTAGTTTTTATTTATCCACTTTCGTTTATTTCCATCTATTTCAAAGACCACTCTCGTGTTTCAGCTTCTAAGTGGATTTATCAAAATATTCCCGTAGGTTCGACTATTGCCACTGAATATTGGGATGACGCCTTACCTTTGTCCATAGGTAATAGTCTTTCTTCTTTTTTTCAGTATAAAGAACTACCCGTCGCCGATAAAGAAGATGAGCTAAAAATGGAAAACATTATTTCTCAAGTGAAACAATCAGATTATCTTGTTTTATCTTCTAATCGTTTTTATTTACCTATTCCCAAAAATTCAGATATTTTTCCAAATACGTCCAAATATTATCAAACTCTTTTTGACGGATCCCTTGGTTTTACCAAAGTAGCAGAATTTACGTCATATCCCTGTTTTCCTCCAATTGGCAAACCGCTTTATTGCCTAAACGATACAATTTTGGCCGAAGAAGCCTTTACTGTTTACGACCATCCCAAGGTTTACATTTTCAAAAACAATTTTTCGTATTGATCAATTGATTTTTTATAATCAAAAATATTTAAATTTTTATTATATTTATTTTGATAAAATTTTCTACCCTTTTTTAAAACTAGGACTAATTTTTTAGCTAAATCATTTTTGTTTCCATTTATAAATAATTCTCCCAAACCAGTTTTTAAAACTGGGATTCTCATCCCCGGCAAATTTGTTGCCACACAAGGTGATCCACACATCATTGCCTCAACTTGTACCCAGCCAAATGATTCTAAAATATCATCACTAGGTAACACCAGCAAATCCAATTTTTTATAAAAAACAGATAAAAACTCTCTATTGATACTATCTAAAAAAACAAACTTATTTTCTAAAATTTCTGAATATTTTTTAGATAAATATCCATAATAATTTTCTCCAATAACATTTTTTGGCCCTGCCATTAATACAACATAATTATTACCCAGTTTTTTATCTAATATTTTTGTTGATTGAACCAACAATTCGATTCCTTTTTGTTTGGCTATCCGACCACAAAATCCAATTACGTATTTTTTATCCTTTATTAATTTATCAATCTTGATCTCTAAAACCCTATTTTCTTTTTGTTCAAACTTAATAGGTGGATAAATTGAAGTAACTTTTTTCAAAAAATGTTTCAATAAATACGAATTTTTAGCATAATCTTGAGTATAGGGGATTATACCTGTTGCCAAAATTGCCGCCATGTATTGACAAACAAAAACCACACTATCAATTATTTTATTTTTTATTCCCTTCCAAAAACTCAAATCGGTGTGGTGAGTCAAAAAGACTTTTTTCCTAAATATTTTACCCCATAAGGCCAGCCATAAAGATTCCACTTGAGGTAAATGACAGTTTATTATTTGATTTTTAATTACTTCTCTAATAGATACATACAAAAAAGACGGACAGATTGGGCCTTTACCTATATAAAACCACACTGGTAAGCGGAGTATTTTAACTCCATTAACTGTTTCTTTTTGTTTAGTTTTTTGATCATGGTGGCTTGTCAATATTGTCACCTCGTGACCTCTTTTAACCAGTTCTTCTGCTAATACTTTTATATAAATAGTTATTCCAGAAATATTTGGCAAATAATAAGTTGAGGTAATTAAAATTTTCACTAACTGATTATAACAATCATATTTACGGTTATAATAAAATCAATGATTCTAAAAAATTTCTTATTTTGGCAACCAAAGAAGGATTGGCTTAAGTGGATGCAAAAAAATACATTTCGTCAAAAAATTTTAATTATTTTAAATTACATTATTTGGGTTTTCTTTTTTTACATCTCTTACTTATTAATCAGGTTTGACATTAATATTTTTTGGCAAATTCTATTTGCCACTATTATTGCAGAATTTATCGAAAGAATTGTTAAAAAAAATGTCCCTTGGTGTCGACCAATGTTTATCCGAAACGACACTACCCCGATTGGTTTAGTTAATAGTTGGTACAAAACTGGTTCTTTCCCTTCAGGGCACACCATAAAAGCTGTTTATTTTTTTCTTTTTATTCTCCAATATCAATTATTTAATCCTTATGTATTTTTGGCTATTGTCTTACCTTTGTTAACCTTTCGCATTATTATTGGTTTTCATTATCCAATTGACATGGTTGGGGGGATTATCTTAGGTTCTACAGTTTGGTTATTATCCAAAGGGATTGTCTTCCCCCAAAATATTAGTAATATTGTTCAACAAATTTTTAACTTTATCTTTTTTATAAAATAATAACTTTATACTTTCTACTTTCAACTTTATAACTTTATACTTTATAACTAACATATGTTTACCGATTTTCATTTTGTTTTCACTTGGTGGTTAACTATTTTTGGTCTTAGTTTACTAAGCCTTCCTTTTGTTTTTTATTTTTTTGATAAATTTTGGGATCATGGTTATATTTTTTCTAAAACTCTCTCTATAGTACTAACTACTTATTTAATCTTAGTTTCTGGGATTTTTAAAATTCTTCCTTTTAATAATATTGGTCTATTTGTAATTATTATTTTTCTAGTATTAGTAGATGTTTTATTTTTACTTAATAAAAAAAGATATTTGTGGTTTTTAAAAATCATCAAATCAAAATATAAATTATTCTTGTCTCAAGAATTGTTGTTCTTAACTATACTAACTTTATGGTCATACATTCGTAGTTTTGCTCCAGACATAGAGGGTTTAGAAAAATATATGGACTGGGGGTTTGTTAACTCAGCCCTGCGTTCAAAATTCTTGCCCCCTCAAGATATGTGGTTTTCTGGCGAAATCATCAATTATTATTATTTCGGCCATCTTATTTTTGCTTTAATTACCAAACTATCAAAAATTTCTTCTTCTATTACTTACAATCTTTCTATTGCCACTGTTTGTTCCCTAACCTTTGTCAGCACCTTTTCTTTAGCTTCAAATTTGACATTTTTAAGTATTAATAAAAAAAAGAAAACAGTATCCTGTCCTGTCAAGGAAAGGGATAGGAAAGGGTTTAGTTCTAAAAAAATAATTTTCGCTGGTTTAATTTCCGCCCTTCTCTTAACCTTTGGTGGCAACCTTCATTCGTTTTATAAAATAGCCAACTTAAACTTTACTCAAAACAATAATAAAATTGTTTTTACCAACACGGCCCTAAAAAAGGCTATCAATGCTTATTGGTATCCAGATGCTACCCGATTTATTGGCCACGATCCTGATACAAAAGATAAAACTATTCATGAGTTTCCTCTTTATAGCTTTGTTGTTGCTGACCTTCACGGACATATGAATGACATTATTATTGTTATTTTCTTTATGGCTTTTCTCTTGTCCTCATTTATTGAATCAAAACAAAAGAAAAATTGGCAATTTATTGTTGTTTCCGGTTTTATCTTGTCTCTATGTTATATGACTAATGCTTGGGATTTTGCGGTTTATGGTCTCTTGTTGGCAATATTTACAATTTTAACCAACTTTTATCAGCAAGGGGTAAAAGGTTTAATTTCTACATTTTTTACTGGATTTATGGTTATTTTGTTTTGGTATTTGTTTTCTCTGCCTTTTTCACTCAAATTTATTCCCATGTTGGAAGGAATAAGGATTTCTGACGGCCACAGTCCTTTTTATCAATTATTCGTTTTATATGGTGGTTTCTGGCTTATTTGTTTTCCATTTTTAATTCACTTAATTTACAAATTGATTAAAAATTT
>CAZRPX010000045.1:0-5202 GCA_964602085.1 uncultured Gammaproteobacteria bacterium | reverse complement strand
TATAGTATAGAATAGTTTATGGACTTGGGAAAGTTTAATAAGTTTAGGTGGGTAGATGGACTGTTGATTTTGGGAATTATTTTGATAATTGTCGGGATTGGAATGAATTTTAAAGATCAATTTTTGGAAAAGGCTGAAGTAAAATTTTTAAACAGAAGTGTTGGGTTGACTGAGGTTACTGATGTACAAAGTTATAATGAAGTAACTATTGATATATCAGGAGAAGTAATAAATCCGGGGGTGTATCGATTGACGGGTGAAGTGCGAGTAAACGATATTTTAATAAAAGCAGGTGGTTTGAGTGCTAATGCTGATCGTGATTGGGTGGCGAAAAATTTAAATTTGGCCGAAAAATTAATCGATGGAGAAAAAATATTTATCCCTAAAAGAGGGGATGTTTTAGGGAATGTTCAATTTTCAAATTCCAATTTACAAGACAAAATTGTGAGAATAAACTCGGCGACGATAGAACAGTTAGATACTTTGAGTGGAGTAGGCCCTTCTATTGCCAAAAAAATTATTGATTATAGGACTAAAAATGGAGGGTTTAAAAATATTGAGGAATTGAAATTGGTGTCAGGAATTGGTGATAAGTTGTTTGAGGAGATTAAAAACGATGTGGCTCTCTAATTTTATAAACCCACCCCTAACCCCTCCCTTGGGTAAGGGAGGGGAATATTTTTCTAACCCGCCCAAGGCGGGTTGGGGGTTATAATTTATAATTTTTAAAAATTCCCTCCTTGTCAAGGGAGGGTGCCCGAAGGGCGGGTGGGTTTTATAAATAATGAATTTTAAACAGAAAAATTTAAAGAAAATAATACTTTGGTTAGGGGTGGTCTTGATTGGTTTTTTGATATACAAGTTTGTAAAGAAGGATAGTTTGATGGGGGTGATATATCAAAGTTTACCCCCGGTTGAGGCGGGGTTGCTCGGAGGCATAATTTTGGGAGAGAAGCAGGGTTTTGAAAAAGAATTTTGGAATTTATTAAAAAACAGTGGCTTGGTTCATTTGGTGGTGGTTAGTGGAACCAATATGATGTTGATTTTTGGAGGATTGGTAGAAAATTTGGCCAAAATTTTAAAAAGAAAAAGAGCTATTGGAGTAAGTTTTTTGGTTGCTCTGGGGTATTTAGAAATGGTTGGGTGGCAGATACCGGTGGTTAGAGCGATGATCTTGGTCTCAGTGATGTATTGGGCACAACTTTTGGGAAGAAAATATTATATTTTTCGAGGACTGATATTAAGTGTTTTGATAATTATTTTAGCCTGGCCCGAGTCGATAAAAGAAGTTAGTTTTTGGTTGAGTTTTGGCGCTTTTGTGGGGGTGATTACCAGTCCTTGGAAGGGGGTTTTAAAGTCAAGTTTTTGGATAAGCCTTTGGATTAGTCCGATAATGGGATTGTTTTTTGGAAAAATAAATATAATTAGCCCAATTAGTAATTTATTAGTGATGATGACAGTAGAAATTATAACAATAGTGGGTTTTTTAGGAACGATAACTGGTTTAATCGTTCCATTTTTGGGTAAATTGGTTTTATGGTCAATCTGGCCGCTTTTAAAATATTTTGTAGTGGTGGCGGAGGTGATTGGCGGTTGGAGATGGGTAAACTTGAATATAAATATTAACTATTTGATAGTTTTTGGATGGTATCTGATATTGATTTATTTTTTATTAAAATTTAAAAATTTTGCTCGATAATGATTTTTTACAGTGCTCGCACCTTCGCCAGAGGCCTCAGCGGCTTGCGCGCTGAAAAAATATTATCTTCGCCAATTTTTATATATGAAAAACAAAATTTTAATTTATCTTAGTCTTATTTCTTTAATAATTATTTTTTATCTAACACTGCCAGATAATCAAACGAAAGTAGTGGTGTGTGATGTGGGGCAGGGGGATGCGATTTTGGCAACTTATAAAAATATTCAATTGTTGATTGATGTCGGGCCGGATAATAAAAAAGTATTAAAGTGTTTGGAAAACCATATGCCGTTTTGGGATAAAACCATTGAAGTGGTTATTTTGACTCATGGAGATAGTGATCATGTGGGAGGGTTAAATGATTTAATAAGGTCGTATAAAATAAAGAAATTTTTTAGTAATGGATTATTAGAGAAGGAAATTGAACAAAAGATTTATTCACAAAATTTAAGTCAAAATGACATAATTAGTGTTGGATTGTTTCAATTTGAGGTAATGTCTCCGGGTATAAATTTGGAAAATATGACAGACAACGAAAATTCTGTGGCTGGAATATTAACTGTTAAGGAAGGGCCTCGTCAACAGCTTCGTAGTTTTGGCGGGCAGTCTTGGTCGATGTTTATGAGCGGGGATATGGATAAGGAAACAGAACAGAGATTGGTGTGGAGAGGTGTCTTTCGACAAGTCCATGGAACACTTGAAAATGGAGTTGATGTTTTGAAGGTGAGTCATCATGGGTCAGACAGTGGAACAAGTGATGAAATATTAGAAGTTTTAAAACCGAAAGTGGCAGTAATAAGCGTAGGGAAAAATAATCGGTTTGATCACCCGAGAGAAGAAGTAATTGAAAGACTAAAAAAAATAGGAGCAACAATCAAAAGAACAGATCAAGAAGGAGAGGTAGTTTTTAAATTTTAAATTTTATTTTGTGAATGATAAACGACTTGGGAAATTTCTTTTATAAAATTTATAGCTTTGTTGGCATTTTGGGTGGTTTTAGTCATAACACAAAGAAGATAAGGTTTTTTGGGAAAATAAACAATACCGCAATCATGGAACTGAATTTCGTTTGTGTCTAAATACTTTCTTTCACCAAATTTGTGGGAGACAATAATATCTTTTGGAACTCCAGCGACTAGAGCGTCTTTATACTCAACTTGATTAAGTAATTTGAGAGCTTTTTCGGACATTTCATTATTTAAATAAGAACCATTGTAAAGAATTCTAAAAAAGGAAGCATAATTTTTGACAGTAATTATATTTCCATTGGGGTTTTGAAAAGCTTTGGAAATATCAACATCCAAATCTTGGTAAACTTTTATGATTTCATCTCCAGTAAGATTTTGGGCCAAAGTGTTATAGGCATTATTGTCAGAATAGATGATCATTTCCTCTAATAGTTTTTCGATAGTATATTCTTGTTTGACAACCGTGGCGACTGATGGTTTGATGTTTTGGATATTATTTCCGGTTTCTGGGTCATCAGAGACAGTCAATTTTTTTTGAAGAAGAGACGGGTCGATTTCGGCTTTTTTTAGATAAGCTATTAAAATTGGAACTTTGACTAAACTGGCTGGGGAAAAATACTCTTTTTCATTGATACCAAACCAGGGACCATTATTGAGATCTCGATAATAGATTGAAGCAAAAGTAATATTTTTCTTACTAACTTCCTGGTTGATTATCGATTCAATAGATTCTTTTATGGGAGTTAGTTTACTATTGAGACTAATGTCAGGATTACATTCCAAAATTGGGTTTATATATTTATAATTAAAATTTTTCCGAATAATTTCTTCTTGTTCGGTTTTGTTTAGATTAATAGTGGCGACTTTAAAACCGATAAAAAAGGTAACTAAAACACTAAAAAACCAAAACCAAATAGTCTTTTTGTGAAGCATGGATAAGCTAATAATAACATAAAATTGGAAGAGAAAATGATAAAATATAGATTATGAAAGAAGTTAAAATAGTTAGTGATGGCCATGGGAGAAGAATTTTTGTCGATGGTCAAGAATTACCAAACAATAAACCAGACTATATTAAACAACAGATAGATAAAGAAGGGGTTGTTTCATTAGTTGATGTTGACAAGATGATTAGGGTAAGACAAAAACATCAGATTGATAATAAAGGAATTGTTGGTGGAAGTTTTATGAGTCAAGAACAAAAGTTGACTTTAGCAACAGAAACTAAAGAAGGGGAAGATAGCCGAATATTAACTGCTCAAGTTAATAAAAAAATGGGAATTACCGATTAATTATGACAGATTTTAAATTAATTGAATCTAAGTGGCAGGAGTATTGGGCGGCCGACGCTTCGCTATGGCGAGCTAAAGACTTTTCGAAAAAGTCTAAGGTTTATATTCTAAATGAATTTCCATACCCAAGCGGAAGTGGGCTTCATGTTGGCCATGCATTTAGTTTTGTGGGCGGAGATGTCTATGCTCGGTTTAAACGAATGCAAGGATATAATGTTTTGTTTCCGATGGGATGGGATGCTTTTGGATTACCGACAGAGAACTATGCTATCAAAATGAAACGTAAGCCACAGGATATAACTCGCGAAAATACTGATATGTTTAGAAAACAGATGAAAAGGTTGGCTCTTTCTTATGATTGGGAGAGAGAGATTAACACCACTGATCCTGCTTATTATAAATGGACACAATGGATTTTTATTCAGCTGTTTAAAAAAGGTTTGGTATACAAAAAGGAAATGCCAATTAATTGGTGTCCGAGCTGTAAAATTGGCTTGGCAAATGAGGAAGTTGTTGACGGAAAATGTGAAAGGTGTGGGGCTGAGGTGTCTCGAAGGAATATATCCCAATGGGTAGTAAAAATAACAGAATATGCTGATAAGTTAATTGATGGTTTAAAAGAGACTAATTTTATTGATAAAGTAAAACAATCGCAAATAAATTGGATAGGGAAGAGTGAAGGGGCACATATTAAATTTTCAATTTTCAATTTTCAATTTTCAAACGATAAGAAAAATTATTTAGAGGTATTTACGACTAGACCGGATACTTTGTTTGGGGCAACGTTTATGGTAATAGCTCCGGAACACCCCTTAGTTAATCAGATTATCAGCTTGCCAGATTGTCAGATAGAAAAAAGAAAAGAAATTGAAAAATATGTAAAAGATGCCAGAAAAAAGAGTGAGATGGAAAGGACAGAAATTTCTAAAGAAAAAACAGGAGTATTCTCAGGTCTTTATGCAATTAATCCGGTTAATAATAAACAAATTCCAATTTGGATAAGTGATTTTGTGTTGGCTAGTTATGGAACGGGAGCAATTATGAGTGTCCCGGCACATGATGAGCGCGATTTTGCTTTTGCCAAAAAGTTTGGGTTGGAGATAATTAGCGTTTATGATGAAAAAACCGATAGAGTAATTAACTCGGATTTTATAAACGGCCTAGACAAAGAAAAGGCGTTTAAAAAAATGATTAACTGGTTGGAAGAAAATAAAATAGGAGAGAGAAATGCTTCGTATCATTT
>CAZRPX010000044.1:0-5224 GCA_964602085.1 uncultured Gammaproteobacteria bacterium | reverse complement strand
AATTGTTTTTTAACTTCATTGATAATGTCATTTAATTTTGAATAATTTGGAGTATCGAGAACTATATTATAATCAAAGTCAAAATCACCAGGAAGATTAGTATGACGACCCGAAGATCCAATATTGTAGAGACGAGAGCCTAAAATTGAAGTGTCAAATTGATCTTTGAAGGAAATACTTAAAGAATCAAAAATTGTTTTAATCTTTTCTCTAATTTGAGAATCGACTAGCGAGACACTGTCTATTGGCTCTAACTGAAGAGATTTTTTAAGATTAATGATTTCATTATAGAAGGGATCTGATGTTTGGGATTTTTTAATCTCAAGGGGGTCACCAGTAAATTGTTTAACCCCATCAAAAGAGTGGCGATAACGTTGATAATCTGCTGGGGTAAAAATTTGCTGGCCTTCACCATTTAAAACCGGAATATAGACACCGTGCTTAGCAATCTCATAGAAGGTGTTTTCTAAAATTTTTGGGTCAGTACTTTTAGTAATTAAAAAATCAATTTCGGAAGATGGGAAACCAGTCCTAACACCATAATGTTGTTGATCAGCTACTCCGCTTCTGAAGATTTCGAGTTTCGATCGATCATATTTTGGAGATGCCGTATCAGTAGTATCTTGCAACTGACCACGGTCTTTGACCACTATAAAAAGATCACCATAACCCGTGGCGGCAATTTTTTGGTAATCACTAATAGTGTATTCATGGTCAGATTTTATAGTATCAGTATCAAAAGGAGTGAAGTCACTTCCGGCGTCAGAACCTAAATATTCACGAGCAACACAACCAAAGTTTAAGATGTTTCCAAGGTTTTCTGGTTGAACCCCTTTGATTAAATCACCTGGAGAAAGAGAAAACTCTGTTTGTTTAAGGTTTCTCATATGAGCTGATTCTTTGGATTGTTTTATATAAGATAAAGCTTCGGGAATAGTTTTTATTCCAAGGCCAGAAAAATACATTTCAGCAACACGGTCACTAATACTTTGGCCTTCTTTTACATTATATTTTTGATATATTTCTGAAACTTTTGCTTGCAAAATTGAAGCGTCAAAAGGTTTTTGTGGTTGAAGTCGGCTAAGGAGAGATGAGTCATAAAGAGTATCGAGTTTCTTGAAAAAGAAAGATAATTGCTGGGTCTCTGATAAAGATAATTGACTTCCAAACCTGGATTTTTCTAAGACAGAGGCACTTTGATTTAAGAAAGTTAAATAGTTGACTAAACTTAATTCGCCTGACCCAAGGTTCACTTTGAGAAGGTCGTTGAAAATGATACTTTGACGGAGATGAGAAGAGCGACTGTTAATAAGAACGCGACTAAGTTTGGGATCAGATAAAACTTCTTTAACTTTCGTTGATGGGTAGAGGGCATCAAAAACGCGATAAATTTTACCAACCATAGGTAAATTGTTTTTGATAAAAATATCTGAAATTTTTTGATATGTTTCTAGAGGATTAGAGGTATTAAGAATTTCAATAAATAATTGATTTTTAATCTTTAAAATTTCCTTCGCTGGTGAGGAATTAATTTGATCAATGACAGAAAGATATTGTTCTAGATAATTTTCTGGGTTTGGTGAGGAAATAATTTTTTGGCTAATAGAACTACTTGTTTCGATAAAGAAACGATAGGTTTCTGGACTATCTATTTTGGAGAGGAGACTAAAAAAAACTTTGTCGCGAAAATCAGATTTGTCAATAACTTCAGGATTAACCATATCTTTGACGAATCTAAAATCTGCTTTTAAATCATTGATAGCAACTTGGATAAGTTTTTTACTGGGTTGATGGTCTTTATTAAAATATTGTGAAATATTTTCTTTTTTAAGGATAAGGAAATTAACTAAATTGTAATAATCTAAAGGTTGGTTACTTTTTAATTTTGTAACACCATACCAAAAATCCTGATCTTCTGGTGAAAAAGTAGAGAGGAGTTCTGGAGTTAATGATTTTCTTAAATATCCAGAGTCACTTAAATTTAAACGATTATTCCCTTTAATAAAATCTTCAAAAAAAAGAGAAGTTGGTTGATTCTGTGAGTTGAGATATTTGTCTAATTGATCTTTTTTGGAAATAATCAGGTTAAAAATGTAATTAATATCATTATCTTGGTCAAAAGATAACATAAATTTTAATAGACGTTGATCTTGAGGAGAGAAAGTTGCTATTTTTTCTGGAGTCAATTGGATTTTTAAAAAACCATTTTCTGACAAGGCTAAAGATGTATTTTTGATTAAGTATTTTTCATAAAAGTAGGAAGTCAATTCATTATTTTGGTCTAAAAATTTACACCTTTCTTCTGGTTGTTGATCTAAAAAAAACTTTCTAGCATTAAAGTCTGGGATTGTTGAACCCACAGATATGTCTCTTTGTTCTGACTCTGACGTAATCAGATCTCTAATCTGGTCTATTTTAAGGGGTCCAGTTACGATATCAGAGTTGACAATAATGCATTGTAGCAGATAATAAGGTTCGTAAACTGGCTGACCATTTTGGAATAATTTACTTGGATCTTCGCTTGCTACCTTTGTAAAAAGATGAATATAATGTTGAATTTGACCATCGGAGAGATTTGATAAAAATTGATAGAAATCTTTTGTGTTGGGTTCTTGAATTGAATTTAAAATTTTACTGGGGATAGTGACTTTTTGACTAATATCTTGAAAATTAGTAAGAAAATCTTTATAAAATTCAAAATTTGGTTGAAGATTATTATCAAAATAACGATCAACAAGATCCGCTTCATTATTAGAAAATCCATAGTTATTAGTTCCAACTAAATATTTTTGTTGATCTCGAGTTTCTAAGGTTGAAAGGCAGCGAAGAAAATTTGATTCATCTTCTTTGGAGAATTTAAGTAATTCTTCGGGGATATTAATTTTTTTGCCATCATTAACACCGGAACCAATTAAGGTTTTTACTAAACCAGTAATACCGTCATAGTAATTTTCTTGATTTAAACTATCAAAGACTCTATTTTTTGACCAAGATTGTTTTGATAAAAACGACTCGAGTTTGGCTTCATTTTGAGGGTCAGAAAAGTATTCTTTTTTTAGATATGACAGGGCGTCGAAAGTGTCTGGAGGTAATTCGTTTTTGTAAAAAAATCGAAATGTGTCAGTATATGATAAAAAGGAAAAATTATTTAACTTATCTCTGGTTTGATGGAATTGTTCGTCTGTTTGATAAGATAAAATACTGGCTTTTGTTTCTGTATGGGAGAATTCTTCGTCTGAAGAAAATGAATCTGAATCGAATTCTCCAATAGAATAGAGGCGGTCAATATTTTTGGGTAGATCGGTATAAAAAGATATTTTTCGATATTCTTTGACGCCTTCCCGTCCTTTTAAAATTCGACTAATACGAGGAAATTCACCAGTATCATTTTTCATAATTTGGTCACGAGTGATTCCTCGAGAGCGAAGACCATCGTAGGTGTAAGTAGCTTTTTTGACGCCGGCCAGTTTTAAAGCAGTAATATCTTTAAGTCGAGCAATTTCTCCAGTGACAGTTTTCCGTTCCTGATCATATGTTTTGTGGTGTTGATCATACAGACTAGGACGGTCGGGAAAAAGTTTTTTTGGGGCTGACTCTGGAACTGGAGAAGACTCTGTTTGAAATTGGTGGATTTGTTGGGTTAGCATAGAAATTTCTTGTTGATCTTGTTGAGGAGTGCTTAGAGTCGTCTCAGAAGATTGATGAGGGTGTTTTGGGGTTACTTCTAGAAATAGAATTGTGGAGGGTTTTTGATCTTCAGGAATTTCGAGAGAACTAAGCTCTTGTAAAATATTTTTGGCGTGGTTACCACCTTTCCACCGGCTTAAAATACCTTCGACTTTTTGTTTGACAGTGACAATAAATTCTGGTGGTTTAATTTCTTTGACAGATTTAGCCTTTTCTTGAGATGGTGGTTTAAAATCTGGTTGAGTGTCAATTGGCATGGGAGTTGTTTAAAGCAGTAATCGTCTTTTGGATGTTTTCTTTGAAAAGTGGATATTGGTTGACAAAAAGACGAAGATTTTTGAACAAATCAGTTGTATTTGTTGCCACACAAATACTTGAAGCAACTATTCTGGCAATTTTTACAACTTCAATTTCGTTAATTTGATGGTCGGAAAAGAGAAAATCAATCGTGTTTAAAATCTGTCTCTCAATTATTGTTTTAATTTTGTGAAAACCAGAAATACTTTTGCCCATAATCTAATTTTAAGTATAGCTTAAATTAGATTTTTTAGGATTATCTTTTGACAGCCGAAAGAATTTGTTTTTTGGCCATATCAAGAGCAATTTCGTTGACAACAGAAACTTCAGCAGCTAAATGATCGAGGGCTTGGTCAAAAATTAATTTCTCAAACCTAGATAACTCAGTTTTTGGAAGACGAGAATTTAGATAAATCAAAAGTCGGCCGTTTTTAAGAGGGTCGTTTTGATATAAAACTTCTTTTAATAAATTTGAAGTATTAGTTTGGTTGGTTGATAGGGGAAGTTCTAGGGGTATTTCTTTGGATAATTGTTTTAATAAATCTTTGACTTCAGCTTTTGTTAATAAAGGTCGAAGGCAAGCTTTAGAAAAATTAACCAAAGGGATAAAACTACTTGAGCTACCTTTGGAGCTGTCCGTGCGTAATGGAGCGTAGTGAATATTGTCTCCCTCAATTTTTGAAACGACATGAACCTGTTCTGAATCGATGATTAAATCACCAACATTTATTTTGTAATTGACCATAAGACTCCTTTCTTTTAAAAACTAATTATCCGTATCTATAATAAAAGACCATTAGAACTACGATATATATATTGTACTATTTTTAGGACAAAAATGGAAGGGCTAGTGGATGGTTTTTTTTAATTCTTGATCTTTAATCTTTTGACGTTTTTCGTATTTACGCATCTTACGACCAACTCCAATTTCAACTTTAAACCACTTGCCTTTTAGGTGGATAGCAACAGGAATAATCATGTATTTTTGGTGGCGAAATGATTGAAGTTTGGCAATTTCTTTTTCTGACAATAATAAATTTCTTTCGAGAGTTTTGTCGGCTTCGATATTTTGGGAATATTTATAAACTGGAATTTTTAGGTTAAATAAAATTGGTTGACCGTTGATTACTTCGATCCTAGAACCAATAAATTGAGGTGTTTGAACACGCAAAGATTTGGCATCGGCTCCAGTAAGAGCGATGCCAGCATCGAATTTGTCGATAAATTGGTAATCAAGGGA
>CAZRPX010000043.1:3809-5510 GCA_964602085.1 uncultured Gammaproteobacteria bacterium | reverse complement strand
CGCCGGTTTTATGGAGAAAAGTGAGACGTGGTTTGTCCGGAGGGAGAGTTCAATCGGTAGCAGTGAGATTGATTTGTGAAAGAGAAAAAGAGATCGAGGCTTTTAAAAAAGAAAAATATTATACCGTTTGGTCGGAACTAAAAAAGAAAGAAACGTTTAGAGCCGATTTAGTAAAAATCGAGGGTAAGAGTGTATTTATAAGTACAAAATTAAAATTATTTGATGGTGGTTATACTTATTCAAAGTCAATTTTTAAAGACAATAAGGAAGTTGAAAATTTTGTAAATAGTTTAAATAAAGAATTTTTGGTAGAGAGTATTAAGGGTAGAGAATTTTTGAAAACACCACTACCAGCTTTTACTACTTCAAAATTACAACAAGCGGCGGCTCGACGCATGGGTTGGTCGGGTAAACAAACTATGAGTGTGGCTCAACAACTTTATGAAAAAGGTTTGATCAGCTATCATCGAACTGATTCTGTATATTTATCCCAAAAAGCGATTGACGAATTTAGAAATTTTATTGCTAAAGAATATGGCAAAAATTATTTGTCAGACAAAGTAAGGGTTTATAAAAATAATAGTAAAAATGCTCAAGAAGCCCATGAGGCAATCAGGCCAACGAATGTCGCCATTCGAAATATTGAAGGGACTGATTCGAGAGAAATCAAACTGTATGAAATGATATGGAAACGGGCGGTATCAACTCAAGGAGCGGCTGCAAAGATGAAAAATACGACAATAACTTTTTCTAATGGTAAGGCGATTTTCCAATCTAAGGGAGTAAGAATGATGTTTGACGGGTTTTTAAAAATCAGCGGGGAAAAGCACGAAGATCAAATTTTGCCAGAATTGAATGAAGGTGAAAAAATAACAGCTAAAAAAATAAATTACGAAGAGAATGAAACAAGTCCAATGCCAAGATATAGTGATGCGAGTTTGGTGTCGAGTTTGGAAAAACAAGGAATTGGTCGTCCAAGTACTTATGCCCCAATTATTTCAACAATTATTATGCGTCAATATGTAGATCGTGATGAGGGTAAATTTAAACCAACAGTTCTGGGTAAAGCCACTAATGAATTTTTAGTAAAAAATTTTGAAGATATTTTATCGTTACCTTTTACTGCTGAGATGGAAGAAAGCTTGGATAAAGTAGCTTTAAAGAAACTAAATTGGATTGATATGATGAAGAAATTTTGGAAAGGTTTTGAAAAAGAGGTTAAAAAAGCAGAAAAAGATGGAGAAAGAGTTAAAGTTGAAACAGAAAAACTAGGTGAAAAATGCCCAGAATGTAAAGATGGAGATTTGGTTATAAGATTGGGCCGATTTGGAAAATTTGTTTCTTGTAATCGTTTTCCTGAATGTAAATATAGTCGACAATATCAAGAAGACGCTGGGTTTAAATGCCCTGAGTGTGGCAAAGATGGGGTGGTGCGCAAAACTAAAACCGGGCGAAAGTTTTATGGCTGTAGCGATTATCCAAAGTGTAAGTGGGCAGGATGGAAACGCCCGTAGGGCGTTTCTAAGTTTATAAAGTTGAAGTTAAAAGTTTATAACTGTTTAGGTTTGCCCCAGTGCATTTGAGAAGTGCGGATGAGCTTGTCACGTTGTTGGTTTTTACATGATAGAGGGGCAAGAGTAGTGGCGTAAAATGGTTGGGTGGTTTCAGAGTCAATCGAAAGTTTACAAATAACTTGATATT
>CAZRPX010000043.1:0-3709 GCA_964602085.1 uncultured Gammaproteobacteria bacterium | reverse complement strand
TAAAATGGTTGGGTGGTTTCAGAGTCAATCGAAAGTTTACAAATAACTTGATATTTACCTATTTTTACTAAGTCTTCTGGAGGGAAAGAGGTGCCAAATTCTTTAGCCAAAATAAAAGCGTCTTGGTTACCGACGACGAAGGAAATTACCGAGCCAACGTTACCTAAAATTGCATCTTGAATAGTTCGGTCAAGCTGAGCCATGTATTGATTGGCAATGATAAGGTTGAGCCTGAATTTTCGAGCTTCAGAAAGAATTTTGATAAAAGCTTCAGTGGCAAAATTTTGGAATTCGTCAACATATAGGTAAAAATCGGAACGGTCTTCAGCCGCTTGAAATACACGATTCATGGCTGAAAGTTGGATTTGAGTAATTAACATGGCTCCAAGTAGGGCTGAATTATCTTCGCCTAATCGACCGGTAGACAAGTCAGCAATCAAAATTTTCTTTTGGTCCATTATTTCTTGGATGTTAATTTTAGATTTGGCGTGGGCGACGGTATTTCTAATATTAGTGGACGAAATAAATTGACCAACTTTGTTTAAAATTGGGGAAACCGCTTCATTTTGAAATTTTGGATCCATTCGATCAAACTCATTGATCCAAAAATTTTTTAAAGTTTGGTTAGTAAGTTTAGAGACAACGTTTTGGCGAAAACTTTTGTTGGTTAAAATTTCAACGATATGCGTTAGGTCAGATCCGGGAGTGTTGACTAGAGTTAAAACTGCGTTTCGTAATATATGTTCAAGTCGAGGTCCCCAAGAAACGGCTCCATAAAGTTTTTTGAAAATTGAGAGAACTCCAGAAGCGATTAATTCTTTTTGGGATTCATTATTGGCTTCTAAAACATTGAGAGGATAGACAAACTCAGGGTCAGCTGGATTAAAATAACAGACATCGTTAATTCTATTTGAAGGGACATAATCAAGAATTGTATTACATAAATCACCGTGAGGATCGATGACCGCAACTCCACGGCCTTTGCGAATATCATCGATGGCCATGTTGGCAATCAGGGTAGTTTTTCCTGTACCAGATTTACCAATAATATAAGTATGTCGACGGCGGTCTTCTCCTTGTTTGATACCAAAAATGGCGTCTTTATTGCGATATTCGGTTTTAGCAAAGAAAGTGATTTCGTTTTTTTGCTCAGGAGTGGCGTTGTCGGCAATTGGTAAATTTTCAGGTGGATCAGAATAAAGTTTTTTACCCCAAGCAATATTGGGAAGTTTTGTCAGTTTGTTTGGAAAATGCCAAATAGTCGACAATTCTTCGGTGTTAAAAATTTGACCTTTAAGGCGGCTAAATATTTCCCGATTAACAATAGATTTTAATAATTTATTTTTTGAAAAAATACCAGGAGAAAAAGTTTTTATAAAATTTCCCCTGGGGTTAGTATAGGCTCCAAAAGATGAGGATACGGCAGTTACAAGACCTGGATTGTTGGAAAAAAGATTTATTTGAGCAAAGATACCTGGGTATTGGATTTTTTGTTCAAAAATCATTTTGTCAGGGTGGGCAGTGCGGATATTTCTTTCTTTATCAACCAAGATTCCATTTTGAATAGTGGAGACAATTGATGATTGCCAGTTTTTGGGAGCATCAGTCAATACTATTTGAAAAACAAAAAAATCTTGATTACTGTTTGAACGAGATAGTGGGGCAAGGACAGAATTAAGAGGGTCAGTATCTTTAAAGTCCTTAGTTGTTTTAAGTGGATAACTAAAATGACGCGAAAGCCCTAGTTGGGTATAGTGAGGAGTAAAATTGGTGCTTGTAGGCGGTTTGGTAGCGTTGTCGTTTGGAGAACATTTTTGGGGTTCATAAAAATCTTTTAAATAATCAGGGGTTTCGCGAATGGCAGCAGTTGAGTACTGGGCTAAAATTTGGGAACGGAAGAACTCGGTATCAGTACTAGGAACAATGACAAAAAACTTTATTTGTCCATCTTTTAGGACAATTTCAAGAGCTGAAATTGTCTTTTTTTTGTTTGTTAGTTTTTCTAAAAAAGTTGATTTGGAAAATTGAGTAAAGTTTGACAACAAAGCCGACATTGATTCAAAAGTAAATTCGTTTTCTTGTGGCAAGCGAACCTCTAAAATAGTTAAATTATCGTTGGACATAGTGTTATTTTAACAACTTTTTGTAATTAAAGCTTAATAGAAAAGCATAATCCTATAATTATTTTATAAATAGACTTATATAATAATTTATATAAATTTGTGTTTCATTTTTACTCATGTATTTGGGGTTATTTCTTTTGTGTTATAATGTCTCTAATTAAAAATTTTAAATTTTTGACACAAGAATCCTGGGGTAAAAACCCAGTGTTAAAAATAAAATCCGCCTTCGTTAAAAACTACGGCGGACACAGTAAGGAGGATTCCGATAAATCGGAATAAAAATATGACAGAAAAAAAGAAAATTGTTAAAACAGTTAATCGAAGTGGAAAGGCTTTAATAAAAAAGGCTTTGGTAGTTAAAGCTAAAAAACAAAGTAAAATTTCGGTAGAAAATATTAAAAAATTAAATGAAAAGAAGTTAGAAGAGAAGGCTATTTTGGCCAAAGCATCAGAAGATTTAAAAAATGGGGTTGTTGGGATTGAAGGTAAGAAAGAGATAGTAAAGGAAGATAAAAAATATAAATTAACTATTGGTTTAAAAGATTTATTAAATGCTGGCTGCCATTTAGGCCATAAGATTTCTAAAACTCACCCAAAAGCTCGAGATTTTATTTATGCTAAAAAAGACGGAATTGAAGTAATTGATTTAGTAAAAACTCTTGATTCTTTGGATAAAGTTTGTAATTTTGTTTATAACCAAAAAAGAAACAACAAACAAATAGTTTTAGTCGGAACCAAAAGACAAGCCAGAGAAATTGTTCGCCGAGTGGCTACTGATGCCGGAGTACCCTATGTAACCGATCGATGGTTGGGAGGGACAATTACAAACTGGGATCAAATTAAAAAAGATATTAAGAAATTAAACGATCTTAAAGATGGAATTGAAAAAGGAAAATTTACCGAAAACACCAAAAAAGAGATTTCTGAGATGAACAAAGAAGTAACCAGATTAGAAAAGATTGTTGGTGGTTTGGTAAGTTTGGACAAAATGTTTGATGTTTTATTGGTGGTTGATGCTGGCTTTGAAAGAACAGCAGTAAAAGAAGCTAAATTAAAAAAAGTTAAAACTGTCGCCATCAGTGACACAGACGCTAATCCTTATAAAGTTGATATGGCAATTGTGGCTAACGATGATTCAACCAAAAGCGTCAATTTGATTATGGAAGAAATTGGCAGAGCGATTAAGGCTGCAGGAACGAAATAAGTTGAAAGTTTATAAAGTTATAAAGTTATAAAGTAAATAGTATGGATAATAAACAAATAATTGAATTAGTTAAAAAAATCAGACAAGAAACTAGCTTAGGGATCATGGAAATTAAATCAGCTGTTGAAGAAGCTGGTGGTGATGAAAAAAAAGCTAAAGAGATATTGAAAGAAAAAGGTTATAAAAAAGCAGAATCTAAAACCGAAAGAGAAACTCATCAGGGGAGAGTGGCAACATATACTCATTCTACTGGTAAAATCGGAGTTATGGTGGAATTGCTTTGTGAAACTGATTTTGTGGCCAAACACGAAGATTTTGTGGCATTGTCAAAAGATGTTTGTTTGCAAATTGCGGCCATGAACCCAGAAACGGTTGAGGATTT
>CAZRPX010000042.1:0-5561 GCA_964602085.1 uncultured Gammaproteobacteria bacterium | reverse complement strand
GGCAACTGCTCTACCACTGAGCTAAAGACCCAGGTATAAAAGTCAAATTTCTAATTTCTAATAAAAATAAGACAAAAGATTAAATATTAAATAAATTTTTGAGGTGCATGAAGTCAAAAAAATTAAATAGTTTTGGCTTTTGGATCACGTAGATAATATAGTTTGGATCGACGAACTTTCACTTTTGGAGATCGAAGCTTTTTGATACTATCAATCCAGGGAGAATTTAGAGGGAAAATTCTTTCGACATTAACTGAATCGGTTGCATGTTTTTGAACAATAAAATTTTTGTTTTCACCAATTCCTTGAATAGCTAAAATTAGGCCATCAAAGGCTTGAATACGTTCTTTGTCTTTTTCTTTAATTTTATAATTAACTCTGACGGTGTCACCGACAAAGAATTCTTGATCTTTATGTATGATTTTTAAGGCCATAATTTTATTTTTTGCTTTGAAATTATATCAAAATAAACTTTGGTAGTCTAGCAAGCTAACCTTTTTTTGACAAGAGGATAGTGTCGATTTGTCGTTGCAAATCATCATTATAATTAACTCCATAACTAAGAGGAAGATTTTTTCCATTGGGAAGGATTATTAACCCCCGATGTCCGTTGGGGTTTGATTTTAATAAACTGTTTAATTGCATTAACTGGTTTTGACTAGCACTTTTCGGAACATTAATAACAAAATCATACATACTTTTATTTTTTGGTACTTCTTCAGAAATCAAGTCAATGAGAATTGAAGGGGTTCCTTCTCGAATATTTATTTTACCTTCAATGTAAATAGCTTTATTTTCCGCTATCAAAGGAAAAACTCGTTCGTAAATTTTGGGAAATACTACAGCTTCAATACTATTGGTCTCATCTTCAATGGTTATAAAAGCCATTTTGGCATTATTTTTTTTAGTTAAAATGTTTTTAAATTTTCGAATTGAGGCGACTGTTTTAACGACAGAGTCGTTTGGTTGATTTAAAATATCACTAATTTTGGGTAATCCAAAAGCGGCATATGGTGCCAAAATTTTTGAAATTGGATTTTCGGTAACAAAAATTCCAATTAATTCTTTTTCCATTAGTAATTTTTCTTTCTCAGTCATTGGAGGTACTTGGGTAAAGTTGTCAGGTGGGGCGACAATTTTAGTATTATCTTTGGTAGGACTATCAAATAAACTAAATTGTCCGTTGTTTTTTTTGTTAGTTAATTTTTCACAATCGCTTCTAATTTTTTCAAGTGAACTTAAGATCGCATTACGTTCACCAAATTGGTCCATGGCTCCAACCTTAATCAGACTTTCCAAGACTCGTTTGTTGACTTTTTGGTTGTCAACTCGAAGGCAAAAATCACTAAAGCTAATAAATGGCCCATTACTATTTCTTTCATTTAGAATATTGTCTATGGCGGCTTCACCAACATTTTTTATGCCACTAAAACCAAAACGAATTGCCATTTTTTCAAGAGAGGAAGGATTTTCTTCAATCTCAAACCCTTGATTGGATTTATTAATATCAGGGGGAGCAATAACTATCCCCATTTTTCGGCATTCTTCTATTCCAGTGGCAATCTTATCGGAGTCAGATGCTTCGGCCGTTAGTAAGGCGCACATGTACTCAACTGGATAATTAGCCTTCATGTAAGCGGTTCGATAAGCAAGCATTCCATAAGAAGCAGCATGAGCTTTGTTAAATCCGTAGCTAGTAAAGGGCTCGATATAACCGAATATTTCTTTGGCTTTTTCGTTGCTGTAGCCATTTGCAATACAACCATTGATAAATTTTTCTTTTTGAGCAGCCATTTCTTCCGGAATTTTTTTACCAATAGCTTTTCTAAATTTATCAACTTCGACCCAGTTATAACCAGCTAGTTCGATGGCGGTATATAAACAGTCATCTTGATAGACTAATAATCCATAAGATTTTTTTAAGAATTTTTCCATCTTAGGATCAAAATAACTTATTGGCGAACTACCATTTTTACGGGCAATATATTCGGGAATAATGGCCATTGGTCCTGGTCGGTAAAGAGCTACCATGGCCATTAAATCATCAATTCTGTTTGGCTTTAGCTCTTTTAGCCATTTAGTCATCCCGTCTCCGGAAAGTTGAAAGGTGCCCATGGTATCGCCGCGGGAAAGCATTTCAAAAGTTTTTTTGTCATCAAGTGGTATTTTTTTTAAATTAACCTCAATTTTTTTGGTTTTTCTAACATTAACAACTGCTTGTCCCAAAAAAGACAAGTTTCGAATACCAAGAATATCGAATTTGATTAAACCAACATCCTCACAAGCATGCATTTCATATTGGGTAATAATCTTATCACCCCCGGTTTCAAGTTGGGTGGGGCTATATTCGTTAATTGTACTTGGAGAAATTACGATAGCACAGGCGTGAACACTAATATGACGGGCACAACCTTCAATTTGTTTGGCAAAATCTAATATTTTTTTAGCGTCAGGATCGGTATTGTAAAAATTTTTAAGATCGGGAGTAATGTTTAAAGCTTTGTCAATCGACATGGGAAAACCCTGTGAACCCTCGGGAATAAGTTTGCTAATTTTATCGCCGACAGAGTATTCATACCCCAAAACTCTGGCAGTATCTCGTACAGCATTTTTGGCCATCATTCGACCAAAAGTACAAATCTGGGCAACTGCTTCTTTGCCGTATTGATCGGTAATATGGTAAAGCATTTGTTGCCGTTTATCGTCGGCAATATCTAAGTCGATATCAGGCGGGGAAGGTCTGTCTTTATTTAAAAACCGCTCAAATGGCAGTTGATAAATTAGAGGGTCAACTGTCGTAATTCCCAAAACAAAAGCAACTAAACACCCGGCGGCTGAGCCTCGAGTGTTAGAGGGAGTATCGTTGTTTTCTGCCCATTGGATAAAATCACGCATAATCAAAAAGTAAGCAGCGTAACCTTTGGTATTTATAACTTCCATTTCGTATTCAAGACGATCAGTTATTTCTTGGCTTAGATTTTCGCCGTAATGTTCGTGAGCGGCTTGGTAAACATTGCAACATAATACTTCTTCGGCAGTTTTACCTTTTGGAAGCTTAAACTTGGGAAAATCCCAGTTGCCTAATTCAATGTTGACGTCACATTTATCAGCTATTTTTTGAGTATTTTCTAAACTTTCGGGATAATCAGCAAACTGGACGGCCATATCTTCGGGGGATTTAATATAAAAGTCAGGAATATCAACCATGCTAAGTCTCTTTTGATCGTTTATAGTAGTTTGGGTGTTAATCATCATTAAAACATCTTGGGCGAAAGCATCTTCTTTTTTAAGATAATGAGCGTCGTTGGTAGCAACTAATGGGATGCCAAGTTCTCGGCTAATTTTTATTATTCCTTCATTAGCAATATCTTGTCCTTCAAGTCCGGGGTGTCGTTGAATTTCTAGATAATAATCATCTTTAAAAAGTTCTTGAAATTCTTTGGCTCTAATTAATGCTTTGTCATAATTATTATTTAGGATTAGTTGACTAATCTCCCCTTCAATACAAGCACTACAACAAATTAAACCTTCGCTATATTTTTTTAATGTTTCCCAATCAATCCTTGGTTTGTAATAGTATCCTTCTATATTAGCAATACTAATTAATTTCATTAAATTTTTGTAACCTTGGTTATTTTTAGCCAATAAAATAAGGTGTTGGTTTCGTCGATTAGTGGTTGACTTGTCCAGTCGACCGTTGGGTGACACATAAAGTTCAGATCCAATAATTGGCTTAATTTCGGCTTTTTTGCAAGCTTTATAGAATTCTATGGCTCCATACATATTGCCATGATCAGTAATTGCAATAGAATTCATCCCCATTTCTTTAACAAGTGCTACTAGATTTTTGATTTTACTTAATCCATCCAGGAGTGAGTACTCAGTGTGGACATGTAGATGAACAAAAGACATGACTTAGTTTATCAAGTTTAAAGTTATAAAGTTTATAAAGATTTTAGGTCAGAGCATTCCTTGAAGAGCCTTAATTCTGTCTTCTATGGGTGGATGGGTAGAAAACATACTAGCTAGTTTGTTTCCCTTGAAAGGGTTGATGATATAAAGTGAGGCAGTAGCAGTAGAGGCTGTCTCTAGTTTTGAATTATCTAATGATATTTTGGTGAGAGCATCTATTAATCCTTGAGGTTGTCTGGTTAATTTAATGGCTGAAGCGTCGGCAAAATATTCTCGACGACGAGAAATAGCTAATTGAATTATTTGAGCAATAAGAGGTGAAAAAATAATTAATATAAAGCCAATCAGGGTTAAAATTCCATTATTATTTCGCTCATTATTGTCATCTCTTCTAAAAAATGTTGATCTAGTGGCGGTATTAATTAAAATTGTAAGGGTCCCGACTAAAATACTGACAAGAGTCATTAGTCGAATATCGTAATTTTTAATATGTGACAGCTCATGAGCAATCACACCTTCTAATTCGGTCCGATTTAACTTTTTGAGTAAACCTGTTGTGGCACAGATAATGGCGTGTTTGGGATCTCGACCACTGGCAAAAGCGTTGGGAGATTCAGAATCAATGACATAAATATTTGGAGCTGGTGTTTGGTTAGCAATACTTAAGTTTTCAACAATAGTATAAAAATTAAAAAATTCATCACGCCTAACAGGTCTGGCTTTGTTTAGAGCCAAAACGATTTGATCTCCTTTAAAATAACCAACGAGTGAAGAAATCAAAGAAAAGACTATAGCAATAAACAAAAGTGAATTGTCGAGGTTGAAAGCTATTGTTATAAAATAACTAACCCCAAAAATAAAAGCGATAAAAAGACTTATTATTATTGCCGATCTTATTTTGTTTTCATTGATTTGATCATAAATACTTTTCATGAGGAAATTTAGAGGCTAACTTTTGGACTTTTTGTTTCATCTTGGCTGACCTGAGTGATAGAAGAGTCATCGGGCATAGACAGTCCTTGTTCTGGGGTAAATCCAAAAATTTTACCAACCCAGGCACTGGGTATGGTTACTAACATGGTATTGTAGTTGGCAGTAAGGTCGATTAGGGTTCGGCGAGCATACATTAATTTGTCGGCAGTGTCGCGAAGCTCATCCATTAGATTGTTGACTAGACCCGAAGATTGGATTTGAGGGTTGCTTTCAACAATAACTCTAAGAGAACTTAAAACTTTGTCGATTCCTGCTTGAGCATTATCAATCATTTTTGGGTCATTACTAGAAATTGCATTATCGACCATTTTTCGGGCACTGGTAAGCTCGTCAAATATCCCCTTTTCGTGTTTCATAAAGCCTTTAACTGAGTCGACTAAGTTAGGAATCAAATTTGATTGTCTTTTGAGTTGGTTACCGATTTCTTGTAAAGAAGCTTTTATTTGAACTTTTAGGCGGCTAAAACTGTTGTAATAATTCATTAAAACCAAAGCTAAAACAACGATAAGTATTAGAATATAAAACATTTTTTTTGGGTTAATTTTTAATAAATAATTATAGCATTTTTGTCGATAGTAATACTAAATAATTATTTAAATTATTGTGATAAAGAAATAGTTTTGATACAATGTCTACACAAGTAGACCGAGGACTGG
>CAZRPX010000041.1:3853-5604 GCA_964602085.1 uncultured Gammaproteobacteria bacterium | reverse complement strand
TGGAATTTGATATCAAACTTATCCCCTACAGAGGTAACCCCAATTGGGTTGATGGGACAGTCAAAGAAATTTGGCAGTGTCTCAATAGTGAGGCAATCCCCGATCAAAACCCGGATTGTGAATATTGTAATTATGCCAAGGCATTTTTGGGGGTGGATAAAAAAGAACAAAAAATCGAGGCGAAAACCGAACAGTTGAGACTTGGATAAAACAATTTCATTTTTTTTGGTTTTATTTATTAATTTAGTCATGGAGATTTATGGATAGAAATAAAAAAGAAAACATAATTGAAAAAGCAACCCAAATTGCGGTTGAGGCCCATAAAAATCAAACTCGCAAGGCCGATGGGTCACCTTATATTGTTCACCCAATTATGGTCGCTTTAAAATTGCAAAAACATAATTTTGAAGACGAAATTATTGCCGCCGCTTTGACTCATGATGTCTTGGAAGATACCGACTACCCTGAAGATAAGTTTAAAGAAGAACTGGGTGGCGGGGTTTATAATATTGTAAAAGCGGTTTCAAATGATGATTCGTTGCCTTGGGAAGAAAAGAAAAAACAATACATTGAAACGGTTAGGAATGGAAATGAAGGAGCCAAGGCCGTGTGTGTAGCTGACAAAATTCATAATCTAGAATGTTTGTTTGCAGCTTATAAAGAACAAGGAAAAGAGATTTGGAAAAAGTTTAATCGAGGCAAAGATAAAAAAATTTGGTTTGAAACCGAAGTTTTAAAAATGCTCAAAGAGACCTGGAAACACCCACTGATTGATGAATATGAAAAACTAATTAAGAAAGAAGAAAAATTAGATTTATCTAATTAATTGACTTTCGGGTAATATTCGGGTTATAAATAATTATGAATAAAATATTAAATAAGAAAGCGGTGGCAATTTTTGGAAATAATCAAATTCGACGTATCTGGGATACAGATAAAGAACTTTGGTATTTTGCGGTCGTCGATGTAATTAAAGTTTTAACTGACAGCAATAATCCACAGGTATACTGGAGGGTGTTAAAAAAAAGATTGATAGATGAGGGTTCAAATGAAACCGTTACAAAATGTAACGGTTTGAAAATGATGGCAAATGACGGGAAAATGAGAATTACTGATGCGGCAGATACTGAAACTTTATTTCGGTTGATTCAATCAATTCCCTCTCCAAGTGCCGAACCATTTAAATTATGGTTAGCAAGAGTTGGCTATGAAAGATTGGAAGAAACGGCTGATCCAGAAATTGCAATCAATCGAGCTTTGAAAACTTATTTGCAAAAAGGTTATAGCCAAGAATGGGTAAATTTACGATTAAAAAGCATTGAAATTCGAAAAGACTTGACTGATGAATGGGAAAACCGAGGAGTAAATGAAGGTTTGGAATTTGCGATTTTGACTAATGAAATCACCAAAGCTTGGACCGGAATGACAACTAAAGAATATAAGGGTTTAAAAAATCTTAAAAAAGAAAATTTGCGGGACAATATGACTAATATGGAACTGGTGCTAAATATGTTGGCGGAAACTGCTACAACTGAGATTTCTAAAGTTAAAAAACCAGATACTTTTGGGAAAAACAAAATAGTAGCCAGAGAAGGTGGAAGTGTAGCTGGTAATGCCCGAAAGGATATTGAAAGTAAAACTGGGAAGAAAGTGATTACTGATAAAAACGCTAGAGAATTAAAAAGGTTAAAATAAGGTTATGAACAAAATAATAGTCGCTTCAAAAAATCCAGTTAAAATTGAAAGTACTA
>CAZRPX010000041.1:0-3753 GCA_964602085.1 uncultured Gammaproteobacteria bacterium | reverse complement strand
AAAAAGCCAAGGCAGAACAGCTTCATTTTACTTACCAAAAGAAATTGTGGCTTTAATTAAACAAGGTAAAGAATTGGGAGAAGCAGACGATATTGTTTTTAAGAGACAAAACTCAAAACAAGCAAACGGAGCGGTAGGAATATTGACTGGTGATATCCTGACTCGAGCTGATTATTATGAAACAGCGATAATTTTGACACTAATACCTTTTAAAAACCCTGAATTGTATTAAGGATAATTATTTTTCATAATCAAAATGAGAGCCGTCACAAAAGGGTTTGTTGCGAGACTTGCCACAGCGACAAAGTGCTCGACGAGGTCGATGGGGGTAAATTTTTCCGTCAGCTGATTCAATTTTTACCTCACCACTGACATTTAAGGGTCCAAACAAATCGACCCCGACCGAAGGGTCAGCCTGGTCTTCAATCGGTTTATTGGTTTTGGGGTCAATGGCAATCAAGCGACCGGATGGACAATAATGACATTCTTCAATTGCAATTTTTTTGGATTTGGGATTGTCTGAATTTTTGGTTAAATCCCAAACTCCCCCAGCACGATGACAAAAGCCAGCGCCACTGCACAAGCGAGGCGTGTCTTGAAGATTTAGTGAGGGACCTTCAAAGACTTCTGTGTCACTGGAGTCTTCGGTTAGATTATCAATATTTTCAGTACCGTCAAATCCATTTTTACGATGCGTTCCATCACAAAAAGGTTTATTTTCTGAACCACCACAACGGCAAAGAGCGATTTCCTCGTCACAACAAAGATTTTTAGTAACTTCAGTTTTTTCTGGAACACCTTCTAAGTCTAAAATAGTTTTTTGTTGATTAACTGGAATACTACCAGAAAGAATATAGGGGCCATTTTTACAAACTTTTATTTTACTCATGGGTCAATTATAACCTAGTTGACAAAAAATTATAATACCTATACCATAGGTGTAGGTATGGAAACAATAATAAACTTCAAAAAAGCCCATAGCCACCTGGGTAAAATCATCAAAATGGTGGAAAATCACGAATATTGCATTGATATTATGCAACAAAATTTGGCGGTGATTGGACTATTAAAATCAGCCCATCAAATGTTGATGGAAAATCATTTAAAGACTTGTTTTTCGGAGGCTGTCAAAAGTGGGGATGAAAAAAGAAAGGAAGAAATGACTAAAGAAATTTTGAGAGTTACCAAACTTTTGAATAAATAATGAAACAGAAATACCAAGTTACCGGAATACATTGTGCCAGTTGTGAGCTAATTATTGAAGAAAAGCTCAAACAATTGCCAGGAGTTTCTGTGGCAAAAATTGATCGAGGAAATAATGAACTAACAATTGAGTCAAAAGAAAAAATTAGTAAGGGAAAATTGAATAAAATGTTTAGTAAGAGTGGGTATGAATTTGCGGATTTAAAACCCTTTCCGGATAAACCGGCATTTCCCTTAAGAAGGGAAACTTTTTGGTGGGTGTTGCCTATTGGAATTATTTTGGTATTTATTTTATTAAATAGTTTGGGGTTGGGAGGATTTTTGAATATAAATAAAAACAGTTCCTGGATGGCGTTTTTGGGACTTGGATTGATTGCTGGGTTTTCTAGTTGTGGAGCATTGATGAGTGGAATTATTTTGAGCCGACCAAAAGAGACACTACAAATAATTATTGGAAGAATTTTAAGTTACTCAATATTGGGAATAATTTTGGGGGTAGTAGGACAGCAATTTAAAGTTAGCGGACTGGTTATGAATATTTTTATGGTAGTAGTATCGATAGTGATGATAGTGGTGGCACTACAAATGGTTGGGGTAAGTTGGGCTAATAAAATAAAAATTGGGCTACCAAAAGAAATGAGCCAAAAAATATTAAAAAAAGAGATGGCTTGGGGGGTGGGGTTATTGTCGGTGTTTTTGCCATGTGGTTTTACAATTTTAACCGAAAGTATGGCAATGTTGAGTGGAAACGCAATAAGTGGACTGGTGATAATGTTTAGCTTTGTAGTCGGAACTAGTGTCCCATTGTTTTTGATTGGTAAGGGGGGAGAAAAATTTATTAAAGATCAAAAAGCGATTGGGGTAATTATTTTATTTTTTGTAATTTACAACTTGCTGTTTCAATTTAATTTGAAACCCACTCTACCCTCCCTTAATAAGGGAGGCCAAGACACACAAGAGATAAAAAGTGTGGTCAAGGTGAAATATACCAATTTTGGATTGAGTCCGTCGGAGATAACTGTCAAAAAAGGTGAAAAAACCAGAGTCGAAATAGAAGTGTTGGTAAACGAATATGGTTGTATGAGCACGATATTATTACAAGATTTGTATGAGAAACCTCAAACGTTGACCAAAGGAAAAACTTTGGTGATGGAGTTTACTCCAACCAAAACCGGTAGTTATCAATTTGTTTGCGCTATGGACGTGCCGCACAACGGTGGGGTCGTAGTTACTGAATAAGATGAAAAAAGAAATAATAAAAATTAAAGGAATGCATTGTGTTAGTTGTTCAAATATTATTGAAAGTAGACTAAAAAAAACCGAAGGAATAAATGAAGTGGAAGTAAGTTACGCCACAGAAACGGCCAAAATTAATTATGATGAAAACAAGATTTCTACAAATAAAATTTATGAAGAAATAGAGAAATCGGGGTACAAAGTCGATCTGGGAGAAGTTAATAAAGAAATTGTAATAAGTGTAGAAAAAATAAAGATAGGAATAATTTTGCCGATTTTGATTTTTATTTTGATGCTGGTGGGGCGAGATTTGTTGGCTCTGGTTTGGCCTGGACTTCCCTCTTTGCCACTTAAAATGGAAACTTGGAATTGGATTTTATTTGGAATCTCGACTCTATTCTATGTATTGGTAGGTAAACCCTTTGTGGCGGGGATAATAAACTTTATTAGACGAGGAATAGCTAACATGGATACTTTGATTGGAATAGGAACTGGAACAGCGTTTATTTATAGCGCCATAATTATGATATTTCCCCAAATTTTAACCAAATTAAATTTACCCAATATGGTATATTTTGACGCAGTCATCGGAGTGATTGGGTTTGTGACTTTAGGCAAATATTTAGAAAGTAGATCAAAGGAAAAAACCAAACAAACTATTAAAAAATTGCTTGGTTTACAGGCCAAAACAGCCCTTGTTTGGCGAAACAATCAAGAAATTGAGGTACCACTGGAGCAAGTAATGGTTGGTGAAATAGTAGTGATAAAACCTGGGTTTAAAATTCCAGTTGACGGAGTGGTGGTTGAGGGTCAGACAACCGTTGATGAGTCGATGATTAGTGGTGAAGCGATACCAGTGGACAGGGTTTTGGGAGACAAAGTAATCGGGGCCACAATTAATAAACAAGGGTTTATAAAAATTAAAGCAACACAAGTTGGAGAAAAAACAGTCTTGGCCCAAATTATAAAAGTGGTTGAGGAAGCCCAAAACTCCAAAGCTCCGGTTCAAAAAATGGCGGATGAAATATCAAGAGTGTTTGTACCGATAGTACTGGTAATTGCTTTGTTAACTTTTGTGACATGGATAGCGATGGGATCACTGACGATGGCGATAACTTCAATGGTGGGTGTATTGGTGGTGGCTTGTCCATGTGCTTTGGGGTTGGCCACTCCGACAGCAATAATTGTGGCAGTTGGTCGAGGGGCTGAAGAAGGAATTTTGATCAAAAATGCGGTGGGTCTGGAAAATTTGGCCAAAATTAATACAATTATTTTTGATAAAACCGGTACGATTACCAAAGGCGAACCAGAAGT
>CAZRPX010000040.1:1854-5846 GCA_964602085.1 uncultured Gammaproteobacteria bacterium | reverse complement strand
GGAAAGAGCAATTGAATCGAAACAATATTTGGAAAATTTATTAAAAAATCAAAAAATATATTTAGAAAAAGATGAAACACAAGACGATCGAGATGTTTATAATCGTTTGCTCAGATACGTCTATTTGAGAGACAGGAGTTTGATAAATAAAAAAATAATTGAAGCTGGTATGGCCAAAGAATTTACTTTTATATACCCATACAAATATCAAAGAGAATTTAGGGAATTAGAAGAATAATTTTTAGGAAATTAAAAAAGAAAAGGCAGTGTCGCTATTGGTATTTATTAGCAACACTGCCAGGGAAAAGAACAGAAAGAGGAAGAAAATTATTGTTGAAGGAGTGGGCGGAATTGTATTCCTCCGGTTTGATAGAAGCGAGAAAAACAGCGCAAACAATTTTATGGCGTATATGCGATAAGCATTGATTCGCCCTTTGAGCGCTTTTTTGAATCTCACTTACTTTATCCTGTGTGCTTCCTGGAATACTATTAGACGACTGGCCCACACAGTCTCTCACCAATTAAACCTAAGTTTCACTTTATACACCTAATTAACCTTTCTTGTTGTTGGCAATCTTGATTGCGAATTAACAACAGTGTATATCGAATGAAAGGGGTCACTCGATATTGAATCAGAGTAGTGATTTTGAATCATCCAGTGTTATTTTATGGTTGATTTTAACCTCCTTTCTCGAGAAACTGTTGGTCGTGCGGTGATAGATAATTTATATAAACCTGTTATTTTGGCGATGACTCATTTGATCCTTGCCTAATAACAAGAGTATCTTCCTTTCCTAAATTGTTAAAATTTTTTAACGCAATTGTTAAAAATAATCCGCGGTGAATTATTTGTAGAATATAAAAATTTTTAAAATAAAACAAGGGGGAAGATTATAGACATTTTATTTTTTATGTTTTTTAGATAGTTTTTTTTCAAAACCATTTAGTAATTTCTTTTTTTGAATTGACACAAATTTTTGATAAACAGCAAAAAAGTCCAACCATTGATTAAGACTAAGCTGGCTTGGTTTAAGCGAATTTATTTGCAGTTGGTGATTAATTTTTTTAAATTGATCATAAGAAAATATTTTTTTGTAAATTTCAAAAATATTTGGTTTCCATTGATTAAATCCATATGTAATAAAATCTCTAAATTCAGAGTAATCGGAATCATTTATCAAAGGTTTATTTTTGAGGGTAAATTTGGCAAACACTATATCAACTTGAGGCTTGGGTGTAAAAGCTGACCTATCGATATCACCTAAAATTTTTACATCATAATATGGAGATGTAAGGACAGCATCTTGATTGTTAAAATTAGGCGAAAGACAATATTTTTTGGCAGCCTCAAGCTGAATGATTAAATATAATTCTTGCGGTTTGTTGGGGCTTTTTAAAATCTTATTTAAAATGTCAGCAGTAATAGAAAAAGGAATATTGGAAAATATTTTGTAGTTGTTTTTGGGTAAATTATAAGATAAAAAATCTTGATTGATTAATTTGAAATTCGGAAAAGAATTATATTTTGTTTGCAAAAAATTGATTAAATTTCTATCTTTTTCAACAGCAATTAATTTACCGGTTATTTTTAACAATTCTTGGGTAATAATCCCTTTTCCAGGGCCAATTTCTAATACTAAATCGTCAGAAGAAATAGAACTTACGGATAAAAGTTGTTTTACTAGGCTTGGTGATTTTATAAAATTTTGAGATAAGGTCATTATGCTCAAATGGTAGCACAATAAAATGTTATTATTTTATATCTGATATGAACAAAAAAACTAAAATAATGGCAACTGTAGGACCAGCATCTGAAAGCGAAGAAGTATTAACCCAAATGATGGAACAAGGAGTAAATATTTTTAGGTTTAATCTAAAACACAATGTATTTGAATGGCACAAAAAAACAATAAATAAAGTAAAAAACATTGCCTCAAAGATAGGAATTGAGGTGGGAATTTTGATTGATTTACAAGGCCCTGAGATAAGAATTGAGACAGACAAAGGTGGAGATGTTGAAATTGAGGCAGAAGAATCTTTATTTATTGGAAATAAATTTATAAAAGATAAAAAAGTAATTAAAATTGATCCCGTTTTGGCAATTAAAAATATTAAACTAGGAGATTTAGTTTATTTAAATAATGGCGAATTAAAATTGAAAGTTATTAAAAATTCCAAAAACTTGATTGAATTAAAGTCGGAATCTAGTGGAATAATCAAAAACAGAAAGAGTCTAAATATGGTTTCGAAAAATAATAATTTACCAATTTTGGCGAGAAGAGATTTAGAGGTATTAGCTCGACTAAACCAGATTAACCCTGATTTTGTGGCTTTATCTTTTGTCAGAAATAAAAAAGATATAGAAATATTGAAAGCACTCCTTCAGAAGATAGACAATAAAATAAAAGTAGTTTCAAAAATTGAAAATTTGGAAGCGCTTAAAAATATTAATGAAATTATTAAAATTTCTGACGGAATAATGATTGCCCGAGGAGATTTAGGGATTGAAGTCCCAATTAGAGAATTGGCTTTTTGGCAAAAAAAAATAATTGATTTATGTAGAAAAGAAAGTAAGCCGGTGATTGTGGCGACACAAATGTTGGGGTCGATGAGCCAAAACTTGCAACCAACCAGAGCTGAGGCGACTGATGTTTCAAATGCAGTATTTGATGGAACAGATGTATTGATGTTATCTGAAGAAACATCAACAGGTAAACACCCGGTGAGAGTTGTTAAAGAGATGAGTAGTATCGCTAATTTTTGCGAAAACGCAAAAGAAATTAGAGATATTACCATCGTAACTGAGACACCGACGGAAGTTTTGGTTGATGCGGCGGTAAAAATTATTTTAAATAACAAAAACTTAAAGATAAAAGCAGCCGTAATTTTTACAGAATCAGGTAATACGGCTCGTATTTTTTCTAGATATCGGTTAAATGTACCGATTGTAGCAATGACAGACGAACAAGAGACAGTAAAAGGGCTCACTATGAGCTATGGAGTTGAATCATATTTCAAGGAATTTAATGAAACAAGTTTTAGAATGCCAAAAAGTTTAATAAAAAATATTTCAAAAATAGTTACTCTAAAGACTGGAGATACCTTGGTAGTAATTCATGGAAATAACTGGATACAAAGTGGGGCCACGAGTGATATTAGTCTTGTGACTGTTTAAGTCTGATTATTAAATTCCAAAGAGATTGCTTCTCCGCCAGCTGGCGGATCGCAATGACGTTGTTATGAGCTAACCTTGGACTTGTTTAGCTTTTTCTTTTTGAGCCATGACATTGCTGACATGGAGAAGACTATCAAAAGTACCAGCATCTTCCCAAAGCGTATCAAAAATGTTGACTTGAAGCTGACTTTTTTCTAAATAATGACGGTTAATATCAGTTATTTCGATTTCCCCTCTTTCTGAAGGCTTTAGATTGCGAGCAATTTCGACAACTTGATTGTCGTAAGTATAAAGACCGACTACAGCATAATTGCTTTTTGGAGCGGTAGGTTTTTCTTCAATAGAGATGGCTTTCATATTTTGGTCAAATTCAACCACACCAAACCTCTCTGGATCTGGAACTTTTTTGGCAAACACCATGGCTCCTGATTTGAAATTTTGAATTTCTTTAGAAAAATCTTGATCAAAAATGTTATCACCCAAAATCATAGTCACATTATCGTTGTCGATAAAATCAGCTCCAATAATAAAAGCATCGGCTAAACCTTTTGGCTCTTTTTGGACAGCATAACTAAAATGAGCTCCAAACTCGTGACCGTCGCCTAAAAGATTCAAAAAGTGTCCAGAATAATCAGGGGCAATTATAATTAAAATTTCGGTGATACCAGCTTTAATTAATGTTTCGATAGGGTAATAAATCATCGGTTTGTTGTAAACCGGAAGAAGTTGTTTTGAAGTAATAGTAGTCAGAGGACGAAGACGAGTGGCTCGGCCACCAGCAAGAATAATACCTTTCATAGATAATTAATAGTTAATA
>CAZRPX010000040.1:0-1754 GCA_964602085.1 uncultured Gammaproteobacteria bacterium | reverse complement strand
ATAATTAATAGTTAATAGTTAATAATTAATAATTTAAAAAACTATTAATGATTGGATAATAATGTATTTTACTATATTAATTACTTTTTGTTTTTCCAAATCACTTTGTTGTAGATTATCCAATTTAAAGGAATGGTTAAACCAAAAATTGCGATTACTTGATAGAGGAATAATTTATCTCCAAATAAAGCGGTAAGTAAGGCAATAATAATCGATGGAATAACAATACCACTAAATACAGAAGAAAAATTAAAGGTCAAAAATTTGGTAATTAATTTATTTTTATCAGTAATTTTTTCTTTTGAAAAAGTCCAAAGATTATTAAAAATAAAATTGGAAATAATTGAAATTTCAGCAGCCAGAGCATTACTAATTCCATTTAGTAAACTCAAGTTTGAATTGTCAGAAATGAGGGCTGATTTGAATAATTTAGCTCCAACAGTATTAATAATAAAACCGACACCACCAACAGTTCCAAACTTAAGAAATTTTTGAGTAAAGTCATCGTGCCATCGAAGTAAAAAGGCAACTCTGAAAATATCTTTAGCAGTTTTGGCCTCAATTTTTGATTCACCAGCATTTCGAACGTGAAATTGAAGAGGAATTTCTTTAAATTTGGCTCCCATTTTTAGGGTTTCAAATAAAAGCTGAAGTTTGTAGCCAAAGCTTTTAGTAAGTAATCGACTTCCCTTCCAATCTAAATCCATTTTGTCGACAAAGCCCTTGACACGAGTGACTTTTAAGCCAGTGGTGGGGTCAGTGACCTTAAAGAAGTTTTTGAAAGGGAAAAACATCATGAAACGGGCAGTAAATCCCCCAACTTCGGAAAAGAAAACACGTTTGAAACCCCAACCTTTGGGGTTAGATCCACCCTTAATTTTGCGAGAGCCAATGACATAATCGTAGCCGTCTTCCATGGCTTTTAACATAACAGGAATTGTTTCTGGCGGGTGTTGAAAATCGCCGTCAAATTCGAAAACAAAATCAGCTTTAAGTTTGTCTTTGGCATACTGAAACCCTTTTAAATAGGCGGCTCCAATACCATCTTTGCTGGTTTCGATATAAAGAAAGGTGTTGCTATATTTTTTAGATAATTTATCAACAATTTTTCCAGTACCGTCAGGAGAATTTCCATCGACAACCAATATTTTCATTTGCCATGTTTGAGATAATCCTTTGATTTTATTTTTAATATCAACAAATGTTTTGGTATTTAGATATTCAATCATTTTGCCAATATTTTCGGCTTCGTTGTAGGTAGGGATAATGATAACAGCAGTCGGTTTGATGCTTTTTGTTGTCATATAGATTGAGTATAACCCAAAATGTTAAAATAGTGGAATGAAAATTGATGTTTTGACGTTATTTCCAAAAATGTTTGAATCCCCTTTCGAAGAAAGTATCGTAGCTCGGGCGATAAAAAACAAAATAATTGAATTGAATATTCATAACTTACGCGATTGGGCAACTGATAGTTATGGAACTGTTGATGATAAACCTTTCGGTGGTGGAGTAGGAATGTTAATTAAGCCAGAACCGGTTTATAAAGCATTGGACGAAATTTTCAATTTTCAATTTTCAATTTTCAATAATAATGGAGATAAGCGACCAAAAAGAGATATTACCAAAACAAGAGTGATTATGATGTCGGCCAGGGGAAAAAGATTTGACCAAAAAAAAGCAGAAGAGTTATCGAAATTTGAAAACTTAGTGTTAGTGGCTGGACATTATGAAGGTTTTGATCAAAGAGTTAG
>CAZRPX010000039.1:0-5875 GCA_964602085.1 uncultured Gammaproteobacteria bacterium | reverse complement strand
ACGGAATAACAGTAATGACGAATTTTAGTGCTAATCAATTGGTGAAATTGTATGGGATAAATAAGAAAAAAATTACAGTTATCCCCCATGGAACACCAAACTTTACTTTTGACGGGACAGAAGTTTATAAAAAAAAGAAAAAGCTTTCGGGAAGATTGATATTAGGAAATATAAATTTATTGTCTGAAAATAAAGGAATAGATTACTCAATTGAGGCAGTGGCAAAAATTGCCAAAAAATATCCAGAGGTTCTTTATTTAGTTATCGGTCAAACTCATCCAAATATTTTAAAAACGGAGGGAGAAAAATACCGGAACAAACTTAAGAGAAAAATAAAAAATCTAGGAATTCAAAAAAACGTCAAATTTATAAATAAATACGTATCCTTAGAGGAACTGTGTGATTGGCTAAAAATTATCGATTTTTACATCACGCCATATCTTGATAAACAACAATCGTCGTCTGGAGCACTGGCTTATGCGGTTGGTGCGGGAAAATCATGTATATCAACTGGATATTTATATGCCAAAGAAATATTATCCCAAGGGAGAGGGGTGATTGTTCCCTTTAAGGACTCACAGGCGATTGCTGATGCAGTGATAAAGATAAACAAAAACCCAGAAATAAGAAAAAAAATAGAATCAAAAGCTTATGAATACGGTCGATTTATGACCTGGTCAAGTGTGGCTTTGCAACACTTAGATTTTTTTGAAGATGTAATAAAAAGATATGGACAAGAACACTGAAAAACAGATTAATTACCTAATTGAGTCGACTGATAATATTGGTTTAGTGGAACACTGTAATGGCTCTATCCCTAATTATGCCGAAGGTTGGTGTGTCGACGACAACGCCCGAGGGCTACAAGTTTGTTTGAGATACGATGATATTTTATCTTTAAAAGAATTAAAAATAAAATATTTTAATTTTTTGAAGTTAGCCAATCGAAACAACAATTTTTACAATGATTTAGATCAAGATATGACCTGGAAAGAGGGTTTTATGACTGGAGGAGAACATTGTAGTCGAGCTCTGTTGGCCTTAGGAGAGTTAATTGAATATGATGATGAATTAAAAAATGAGGCAATAAAACTATTTAATAGAATATATAAGATAGTAAAAAAAAATAATAAAAAAAATTGGGTGCGAGTAGCAGCTGGGACAATTTTGGGATTACAAAATTATAAAAGTGAAGAAATAAATTATTGGGCTGAAAAAATTGTTGAAAAATATAATTTAGAAAAAAGTGATAATTGGCGATGGTTTGAAGATGAAATTACCTACGATAACGGACGAATTCCAATGTCACTTTTGGTGGCTTACCAACAAACTAAAAATAAAAAATACCTCGAAGTGGCAATAGAAAGTTTAGATTTTTTAACAAATTTAACTTTTGATAAAAATTATAATTTTTTTTCTTTTCCGGGAAACAGAGGTTGGTTTACAAAAACAGGGAACCGAGCTAAATTTGATCAACAACCAATTGAAGCCGGAACTATGGTTGAAGTCTATGTATTGGCTTACGAAGTGACTAAAAATGAGAAATACAAAAAATTAGCCAAAACTGCCCTGGATTGGTATTTTGGTAAAAATATTTTAAAGTTAAAATTGATTAACAATAAAACTGGCGGAGTCCACGACGGACTAAATATAGATGGAAAAATTAACCCCGATCAAGGTGCAGAGTCTTTGCTTTCTTATTTATTAGCGGCAAAAGAAATTGAAAAATTATATTTGACTTAGTTTGATTTTTTTGAGTTCTTGTTGCCAGCCGGTTTCAATAGTTTGCCAGATATTTTTGATTGAACAACCACTTGAACGAGTGCATATTTTACCTCCAAGACAACTAACCATAGCTTTATTTTCACCCAAAGCGACCAAGAGATCGTAAAAGCTTTTATTTTTCCAACCAGCTTTCAATTTGTACCCCCCATTTTTACCCTCTTGAGATTCAACAATACCAGCAGAAGTTAAGTTTGGAGCTAATTTAGACAGGAAACTATAGGGCAAAGATAATTTTTGAGATACTTCTTTTAGAGAGACTAGATTACTTTCGTTTTTGGAAAGATAAGAAATAAAAATAATGCTATATTCAACACTTTTGGGGATGGTAATCATAAGTTAGAGAGAGAATCTTTAATTTTTTTGATAGCCTCAAGACCGATATAAGCACAACGTTTGCGAACACTTGTTAGCTCAATGCCCATTTCTTTTTCAATTTCTGCGCCACTCATTTGTTGGACGTCAGTGACTTTTTTACCTTTGACAAGGTCCATTAAAATATCGGTGGCTGCAACAGAGATGGCACAGCCGCTACCCTCAAACTTTGCATCAACGATTGTGTTGTTTTCGACTTTAAGCCAAATTTTGATTTTGTCACCACAGAGAGCATTGACTTCTTCAACCTGAATCCCATCAATAATGTTCCCTAAGTTAATGGGGTTTTTGTAATGGTCTAAAATTACTTCTTTATAGAGATCGTCCATAATTAACTAAAAATTTTAATAGATTCTAAGATACCTTTGATGAGAATATCGATGTCTTGAGTCGAGTTATAAATACCAAAACTGATACGAGTAGTGCCAGTATCAAATCCAAATTGTTGGTGAAGCGGCATAGCGCAATGGAAACCAGTACGAACAGCAATGTTAAATTTTTGAGAAATAATATCGCCTAGGTCATGAGGGGCTGGATAACCTGGTTTATTAAAAGCAAAAGAGACAACACCTAAACGATTATTAGTTGTTGTTGGACCAAAAATTTTGATTTGAGGAATAGTAGATAATTGTTGAAGTAAATAGTCGGTAAGTTTTTTCTCGTGATCAATAATTTTGGGCCAACCAACAGACTGAATAAATTTAATTGCTTCGGAAAGACCAATAGCTTGGGCAATTGGCGGAGTACCAGGTTCGTAACAGAACGGAGGATTATCAAAAATGGTTTTATCCCAAAAAACTTCCTGAATGGCTCCCCCACCAAAGATGGTTGGTTTCATGGCTTGATAAATTTGTTTTTTGACAAACAAACAACCAATACCGGTAGGACCGTAAAGTTTATGACCAGAAAATGCATAAAAATCAACGCCAAGATCGGCAACATCTACAGGGAAATGAGCCACACTTTGGGCTCCATCAACTAAAACTAAAGTTTGGGGGTTGATGGATTTTATTTTTTGGGTGATTTGTTTAATAGGATTAATAACACCTAAAACATTACTAACATGAGCCAGAGCAACTAATTTAGTTTTGGGAGTAATTGATTTATCAAGTGACTCAAGATCAAGAGTAAAGTCGTTTTTGACAGGGATATATTTTAAAACAGCATTTTTTTGGAGAGCCAATTGTTGCCAAGGAACTAAATTGGAATGATGTTCCATTTGAGTAATGATAATTTCATCTCCAGAGCTAATATTGGAATTTCCCCAAGACTGGGCGACAAGATTTATGGAAGCAGTTGTCCCAGAAGTAAAAATAATTTCGGAAATATCAGCGTGGATAAAATCGGCGATTATTTGGCGAGATTGATCATATTGATTAGAAGCAATTTGAGAGGTTTGATAAAGACCCCGGTGGATATTGGCACTAATATTAGTGTAGTAATTAGTTTCAATATCAATGACAGAGTTTGGTTTGAGACTGGTAGCGGCGCTATCAAGATAAATTAATTTAGGTTGATTTTTAAAAATCGGAAAATAATCTTTCATTTTAAGCTGCTAAAAAAGATTTGATAATTAATTTTGTGGCAGATTTTTTTGAAAATCCGCGTGACATGAGATAAAAAAGTTGAGACTGATCAATAGGACCAATAGCAGAAGCGTGAGAAGCTTGAACTTGGTTATTTTCGATTTCTAACTCAGGGATGGAAACGGCTTGAGAATCGTTGCCAACAAGTAAAATCGAATGTTTAAGAAAAGCCTTAGTATCTGAAGCATTTTTACTAATACGAATAACACCCTTAAGGGATAAATTTCCTCTGGGCATAACAACTGCCTTAATTAGAGTATTGCCGATAGTATTAGGAGCAATAAACTCCATAAGAGTTTCGACATTGATGGTTTCTCCAGATTTTACCAAGATAATTTTGGTAAAATCCCGGGTATCGCCCGGTTCATGTAAAATTTGATGGTATGTCATCCGATACTTCCTTCCATTTGTAAATTTATAAGCCGATTAAGTTCTAAACTATATTCCATAGGTAACTCTTTGACTATGGGCTCTAAAAATCCATTGACTATCATGCCTTCTGATTCTGATTGAGAAAAACCACGAGACATGAGATAAAAAAGTTGATCTTGCCCAATCTTACTAACAGTAGCTTCGTGTTCTAAACTGGCTGTTTTTTCGTAATTTTTGTTGACTGGATAGGTATCAGAACGAGAATTTTTGTCCAAAATCAGGGCATCACAAACAACTTTAGCACGAGAATTGGTAGCACCCTGGCTAATATAAACAGTGCCTCGGTAACTACTTCGACCACCATCAAGACTAATTGACTTGGAAATGATTCGACTAGTGGTGTTGGGAGCTAAGTGAATAGCTTTGGCACCAGTATCAAGATGTTGAATACCTGAGGCAACTGCGATTGAGAGAACTTCAGCGTGAGCATTTTTGCCCACCAAAAGATTACTGGGGTACTTCATGGTGATATTACTACCAAGATTACCATCGACCCACTCCATAACTCCATTTTCTTCAACTTGAGCTCGCTTAGTAACTAAGTTGTAAACATTGGTTGACCAATTTTGAATGGTGGTATAACGAACTCGAGCATTTTTTTTGACAAAAACTTCGACGACAGCAGCATGAAGAGAATTGGTTGAATAAATAGGGGCGGTACACCCTTCGATATAGTGAACAAAAGAACCTTCGTCCGCAATAATCAAAGTGCGTTCGAATTGGCCCATCTTTTGACTATTAATTCTAAAATAAGTTTGAAGTGGTAATTCAACATGAACATTTTTGGGAATATAGATAAAAGATCCGCCAGACCAAACCGCACTATTTAAAGAAGCAAATTTGTTGTCGTCGGACGGGACAAGTTTGCCAAAATATTGCCATAAAATTTTGGGGTATTTTTTGAGAGCTTCGTCCATACCACAAAAAATAACTCCTTGTTTTTGAAGTTTTTTCATAAGGGAACCATAGACAACTTCTGATTCGTATTGAGCCTTAACTCCCCCAAGATATTGTTTTTCTACTTGAGGAACACCAAGTTTGTCGTAGGTATTTTTGATATCAGTTGGAACTTCAGCCCAAGTGTGGCCTTCTTTTTGGGTTGGCTTAAGGTAATAAAAAATATCATCAAGATTTAAAGAAGAAAGACTGGGCCCCCAACTAGGCAATGGTTGTTCGTTAAAATATTGATAAGCACGAAGGCGAAAGTTTAACATTTTATCGTCTTCTTGTTTTTGAGAAGAGATGGTTTTGACAACATCTTGGCGAATTCCTTTTTTAGATTTGAAAACTGAAACTTCCGGACTAGAAAATCCGTATTCATAGGTTGTTTTTTTGTAGGAAGTTTTTTTCATAATTTTAGAGACTAAAACCTAAGGTTTCGACTTGGTTGACTAATTTGTAGTCACCGATTTTTTTGATTTGGCCTTTTTTTAAAATAATGACTTGGTCAGGTTTTAAATAATCTAAGATTTTGGCAAAGTGGGTAATAATTAAAACAGACAAATTTAACTGAGTAACCAATTTTTTGATTCGTAAAGAAATTAATTTGAGGGCGTCAACGTCAAGACCGGAATCGATTTCGTCTAAAACTAGATATTTGGGATTAGAAAACAAGAGTTGAAGGACTTCCAGTTTTTTTTTCTCACCACCACTAAAACCATCGTTTAGACTACGATCGAGTAATTCTTTTTTGATATCAA
>CAZRPX010000038.1:0-6087 GCA_964602085.1 uncultured Gammaproteobacteria bacterium | reverse complement strand
AACTTTATAACTTTATAACTTTATAACTAATATATGTTACAACCTAGTCGAACAAAATATCGAAAACAATTCCGAGGTAAAATGCGTGGCAATTCCAAGGGAAATTTAGTTTCTTTTGGAGAATATGGCTTAAAAAGCCTAGATTGTGGCTGGATTACCGCTAATCAACTCGAATCGGCTCGACGTGCAATTTCACACGAAACCAAAAGAAGTGGCCGTGTCTGGGTAAGAATATTTCCTGATAAACCCATTACTCAAAAGGGAACTGGAACCATGGGTGCTGGCAAAGGTGATGTTAAAGGTTATGTGGCTGTGGTCAAACCAGGTAGAGTAATGTTTGAAGTTTCTGGAATTACCAAAGAACAAGCAGAAGTGGCTTTAAAATTAGCCTCGGCTAAATTACCAGTTAAATGTAAAGTAATTGTTAAAAAATAGGGGTAGCTTTTATGAAAAAAACTGATAAAATTTCCTACAGACAAAAAAGTTCAGACGAACTAAAAAAAGATCTTCTCGAATTACGAAAGTCTTTAATTGAAACCACTGCCAAATATGCCACTGGTAATCAAAAAGATAGTTCTGTTTTTGTCAAAACTAAACGCAAAATTGCACTAGTATTAACTCTTTTATCCGAAAAAGAAAATGAAAAATAAAACTAATAATATTGGAAAAACATTTATTGGGCAAGTTGTCTCTGACAAAATGTCTGATACTATTGTGGTTTCTTTGGAATATACCAGTCGACATCCTATCTATCAAAAAATAGTTACTAAAAATAAAAATATTTATTCAAACAACAATCTCTCTGCTAAAATCGGTGATATTGTAAAAATAAGAGAAACCAGACCAATTAGTAAATTAAAAAGATTTACTACTGTCGAAATTATTAAAAAAGCATCTTTAACTTTATAACTTTTAACTTTATAACTAATATATGATTCAATTAAGAAGCATCATCAAACCAGCAGACAACTGTGGGGCTAGAAGTGTTCAAGTTGTCCATGTCTACAAGGGTCATTTTCACAAAAAAGGCTCTATTGGTGATATTGTTTTGGCCGTAGTCAAAGATGCTATTCCAAATGGTTTAGTTAAAAAGAAAGAAAAAGTTAAAATGGTGATCATCCGTACCAAAAAAGAATTTGGGCGCGTTGACGGTTCGTATATTCGATTTAGCGACAACGCTGGTGTCATTATTGATTCCCAAAAGAATCCTCGCGGAACTCGTATTTTTGGACCAGTTGCCAGAGAAATTAAAGATTTAGGATTTAACAAAATCGCTTCCATGGCTCAGGAGGTTTATTAATATGAAAATTTTAAAAGGAGATAAAGTCAAAGTCATTATTGGTAAAGACAAAGGTCGTGAAGGTGAAGTTGTCAAAAGCTTCCCTAAAAAATCTACTTTGGTTGTCAAGGGTTTAAATATTTTTAAAAAACATATTAAACCATCTCAAAACCAACCAGGGAAAATAGTCGAAAAAGAACGTCCTCTCTATATTTCAAAATTAATTTTAATCTGCCCAGAATGTAAAAAGCCTACTCGAGTTGGTTATAAGATTGATAAATCTGGGGCAAAATATAGAATTTGTAAAAAATGTCAATCAATCATTAATTCTTCAAAAAGCACTTCAGTTTCAACAAGTAAAAAATAAATATGTTAAAAACAATCATTCAAACTACTGTAAAAAACGATTTAGTTACTCAATTGGGTAAGAAAAGAAATGTTCTTTCTATTCCTCGACTTGAAAAAATTGTAGTTAATTATCGAGTTGCTGAAGCCCGTGAAAGCCAAGAATCTCTTACCTCTGCTACTGAAGAATTAACTGCTATTACCGGTCAAAAACCACAATTATGTAAAGCTAAAAAAGCTGTTTCGTCTTTTAAAATCAGAGAAAATGATCCCTTAGCCCTTAAAGTTACCCTCAGAGGAGGCCGAATGTATGATTTCGTAGAAAAGTTGTTCAATATCGTTTTACCTCGTCTCCGTGATTTTAAAGGTATGAGTCTTAATGCTTTTGATAATGCCGGCAATTATAACTTAACAATAAAAGATCAAACTTTGTTTCCTGAAATCAATTTAGATAAAGTAAACAAAATAAGATCAGTCCAAGTGACTCTAAATATTAATGCCACTTCAAAAGACGAGGCAAAAATGTTATTATCAACCCTAGGTTTTCCATTCGAGAAAAATGGAGGTTCAAACTAAAGCGCTAAGGCACTAACGCTCTAACGCACTTATATCTATGGCTACAACTGCAAAAATAGTTCGAGAACAAAAAAAATTAAAATATAGCGTCCGACATCACAATCGTTGCGCTATTTGCGGCCGACCCCGCGGTTTTATTCGTTTATTTGGCATCTGTCGACTTTGTTTCCGCAAGTTGGCTCAACAAGGAGTATTACCTGGTGTCAAAAAATCTAGTTGGTAAAATTATGTTGCAATCATTTCCTATCGATTTTTTAATTAGAATCAAAAACGCTTCAAGAGCCGGTCAAAAAAAAATGACCGCTCCTTCATCAAATTTTTGTGTCAGTATTGCTGATTTGCTTAAAAGATATCAATATATCGCCAATTATTCCGTCAGTGATGATGCCAAAAAGAAAATAACTATAGAATTAATCTATCAATCTAATAGTCCTAAAATTTCTGAAATAAAAATATTTTCCAAGCCAGGTCGACGGATTTATGGAAAAGTAACTCAGTTACCTTGGGGAAAAACTCCTTATTCATTAATAATTGTCTCTACTTCAAAAGGTCTTATGTCTCAAAAAGAAGCTAAAACTAAAAAGCTTGGGGGAGAGATTCTTGCCGAAGTTTATTAACTTCTACTTTATACTTTATAACTAAATAAATATGTCAAGAATTGGTAAACAATTAATCACCATCCCTACAGGAGTTACTGTTAGTTTTGGCTCTGATCAAGACCGAAAGGTTATTGTCACTGGGCCAAAAGGAACTTTAGAACTAAATATTCCTTTTAAAATTAATGTTGAAGTTATTGATAATTGTGTCAAGGTAACTCGAGTCTCAGAAGATAAAAAAGTAAAAGCTTGCCATGGTGCTACCCGAGCTCATATAAACAATATGATCAAAGGAGTTCAAAGTTTTTGGACCAAAGAATTAGAAATTAAAGGTACTGGTTATAAAGCTTCTTTAAATGGAAACAAACTAAAACTTTTAGTTGGTTTTATTAACCCAGTTGAAATTATTGCCCCTGTTGGAGTAGAATTCCAAGTCCCTGAAGAAACAAAAATTATTATCTCTGGTGCTGACCGTATGAAAGTTGGTCAAGTTGCTAGCAACATTAGAAAAATTCGACCACCCGAACCTTACAAGGGTAAAGGGGTTCGATATGCAAACGAATTTATTAAATTAAAAGCTGGTAAAAAAGCCAAAGCTTAAAAAAATAAATTTATCAACTTTTTACTTTAAACTTTATACTTTATAACTAAAAAAAATGATTCAATATAACCAAAAAGATAGACGCTTACGACGGGTTCGAAGCAAATTGGCTCAAAACGTAGGAATTCCTCGTTTGTCTGTTTTTAGAAGTAATCAACATATTTGGGCTCAAATAATCGACGACAAACACGGTAAAACCCTTGTTTCTGCTTCAACTAAGAGCCTAAAAAATATAAAAGGAACTAAGTCAGAAAAAGCAGTTTTTGTCGGTCAAGAAATTGCTAAACTGGCAATAGATAAAAAGATTATTAATGTTAGATTCGATCGAGGACTTTATCGTTATCACGGCAGAGTCAAATCCTTAGCTCAAGGTGCTCGTGAAGGAGGTTTAAAATTCTAATATGGCTTACAATAATAACAATCAAAACCAACGTAAATTCGAAAAATATGAAAAACCAGTTAGTGAATTTACTGATAAAGTAATTCAAATCAAACGGGTATCTAAAAAGACCAAAGGTGGTAATCAAATTCATTTTACTGCTCTAGTTGTCTCCGGTGATAAAAAATCTCGAGTCGGAGTTGGTTTGGGAAAAGCCAAAAGTGTTGCCGATGCAATTCAAAAAGGTATCAAAAAAGCCCAAAAATCACTTATTGAAATCCCAATTGTCAACGGTACTGTTTCAAGCTCAATTCAATACAAATTTAAAGGTGGAATTGTTCTCATTCGTCCAGGTAAAACTGGAAGCGGACTAATTGCCGGGGGGCCTGTCCGAGCAGTGGTCGAACTAGCTGGTATTAAAGATATTGTTAGCAAAATTATTGGGTCAAGAAATAAATCAATTAATGTTTGGGCTACCCTTAAAGCCTTAAGTTTACTCCAAAAATAATTATGGAAATTCTTTCAAATTTATCAAAAACAACTCAAAAACCAGCTCGTCGTCGTGGCCGAGGTATCGGTTCAGGTCTAGGTGGTCATACTAGCGGTCGCGGTCAAAAAGGTGCCAAATCTAGAGGTAAAATAAAACTCACCTTTGATGGTACTAAAATAAAAAAAGGTTGGATTAAACGATTGCCCTTTTTAAGGGGTAAAAACCGTTTAAATAACCAAAAAAATATTATTAATTTCAATTTATCTCAACTCGATAAATGGTATCAAGATGGGGATATGGTTGATCTTAATTCTTTAACCCAAAAGACACATATTGCTCTAAAAAGACTCAATGCTAATGTCAAAATTTTATCTGCCGGAGAAATTACTAAAAAAATTAATGTTAAAGGAATTTTAGTTTCCAAAATTGCTCATAAAAAAATTATTACTGCTGGTGGTAAGATAGAGTAATGAATCAACTGACGAAGTATCTTTCACTCTATTTTGAGGGTTTTAAAAACAAAATATTTCGAAAAAAAATTCTATTTACTATTGGAATTTTAGTCGCTTTTCGTTTTATCGCCCATATACCAGTTCCTGGTGTTAATCTTAACCTTCTTCGACAGTTCTTTGCTCAAAATCAACTTTTGTCACTTATTGATATGTTTTCTGGTGGCACTCTTGCCAATTTTTCTATCTGTGCCCTTGGTCTTAGCCCCTATATCAGTGCCTCAGTCATGATGCAATTATTAGCTTTAGTAGTTCCTCAACTTGAAGCTCTTCAAAAAGAAGGGGAATATGGTCGGTCAAAAATTAACCAATATATCAGAATTGCCACTATTCCTTTTGCCATTATCAATGGGCTTGGTATGTTTGCTATTCTTCGCTCTCAAAACATTATTACAACTTACAATCCACTTACTATTATTGCGCTTGTTTCGAGCATGTTGGCTGGGACAATGATCATGATTTTTTTTGGTGAATTGATTAATAATTATGGGGCCGGTAATGGGGTCTCAATGTTAATTTTTGCTGGAATTATTTCTCGATTACCAGTAGGCCTAATTCAAACCTTAACAGTTACTGATTTTTCAAACCCCCAAAACGGGCTCAATATTATTATTTTTATTGCTATGGCATTAGTAATGATCGGAGCCATAGTTTTAGTTGAGGAAGCAATTTTAAGAATCCCCATAAACTATGCCAAGAGGGGTCAATCCACTTATTTACCAATCAAAGTAAACACTGCTGGTGTCATGCCAATTATCTTCGCTGTTTCTCTCTCTACTGTTCCTTCTTTATTAGGCCAGTTTTTAGGTAAAGTCCCAAATCAAATTATTGCCAATATTTTTAATAACCTTGCTCATATATTTCGTACTGATGGTTATTTTTATATGTTTTTTTATTTTTTCTTAGTTATTGGTTTCACTTTCTTTTATACTTCAGTTGTTTTCAAACCAAAAGATATTGCTGAAGAATTACGTAAATCGGGTGGTTTTATCCCTGGCATTCGACCAGGCCTTTCAACTGAAAAAAGAATTCAGTATCTTACAAATCGAGTATTATTAATCGGAGCTGTTTTTTTGGGAATTATTGCAGTTACCCCTTCAATTGTTCAAAAAATTACCAATGTAACCACACTAACTATTGGTGGAACTAGTGTTTTAATTGCTGTATCTGTTATTTTAGAGTTAACTAGAAAACTAGAAAATGTTGTCCAAACTTACAATTACGACAAATTAACCTATTAAATTTTTAATTTAAAATTTGAAATTTAAAATTAAACTCAAATTTTAAAATTTAAATTTAAAAACATTTAAAA
>CAZRPX010000037.1:0-6148 GCA_964602085.1 uncultured Gammaproteobacteria bacterium | reverse complement strand
GCTTATTTTGTTATCGCTTTTTTAATTTATTGGTTATACCAATCATTTAAGTCAGCCATATTGGCAAGTATTGGTTATTTTAAAATCAAAAAAGCCAAAAATACCGATTGGCAAGAATTATTTCAACAAAATTTTCGTTCTGATTGGTTAAAATATAACGAAATCGGCCATGTTGTCATCATCTCTTCTTATAAAGAGCCCGTTGAAGTTATTGATATGGCAATTGGGAGTTTGGCCGCTCAAACTCAAATAGACCTAAAAAAAATACATGTTATTTTGGGTCAAGAAGAACGAGCCGGTCAAGAAAATAATCAAACCACTATTGATTATTTTTCAAAAAAATACACCAATGTTTTTGGTAGTCTAATTTTTACCGAACATCCACCCAATATTCCAGGAGAAACAGCTGGTAAACACAGCAACGAAAGATATGCCGCTCAATTTTTTAAGAAAAACTATATTGACAAAAAGAAATTTAATCTTAACCATTTAACTTTGACTAGCTGTGATGTTGATACTCTTTTCAATCCAAATTATTTTGCTGCTCTGACCTACAATTTTGCTTCAAATCCATCTAGGTATCAGAGATTTTGGCAATCACCGATTTTTTGGCATAATAATATTAATCAAGTACCTTTTCTTATTCGAATAATTGGAGTCTTAGGTAATGTGATTCATATTGCCAATATCCAAGAACTTGATGGTCTATTTTTTAATTATTCCTGTTATTCTTCTTCTTTTAATTTAATCGACAAAAGCGGTTACTGGGATCCAGATATGATTCCAGAAGATTGGCATATTTTTTTACAAGCCTTTTTTGCTACCAAGGGAAAAGCTTCTGTTGAACCAATATTTTTGCCCACAATTGTAGACGCTCCTGATGGTAAAAATTATTTTTCTGCCCTTAAAAATCGTTATAGCCAATGTGTTCGTCATGCCTGGGGAGCCATTGATATACCTTATGCAATCGAACAATCCAAAAATCATCCCGAGATTTCACTTCTAACCAGATCTTTAAGAATTTTCAAACTTATTCAAACACATTTAATTTGGTCGAGCAATTGGTTTATCTTGACACTTGGAACCTCTTTACCTATTTTATTAAACCCAAAGTTTTTTCAAACCACATTTGGTTATAATCTCCCAAAAATATCAAATATAATTTTAACAATTTGTCTAATTCCCCTAATTACTCTAATTATTCTTGATTGGAAGCTTCGTCCAGAACGTCAAAAAAAAGGATTTTTTAATATTCTTAAAAACATCCTCCAATGGCCTTTTATGCCCATTGCTACTTTAACTATGTCAGTACTCCCCGGGCTTCAATCTCACACTCGTCTTTTTCTTGGTAAAGGGCTTGAATATAAAACTACCAAGAAAAAAGCTAATAAATAGCTATAATTAGTAGATAAATTAAATATGTCATTTTTACAGACTATTTTTAAACCAATTGCCAATCTAGGCCGATTTTGGCAACAAAGTTTTAATAGTGTTTTTTTTCGCTGGAATTTAATTTTTGTTTTTATTCAATTAATTGTCTTAATTTGGCAATTTGGTAACCTCCCTCAGCAAGTTCCCTTATATTATTCTCTCCCTTGGGGTGAATCACAATTAGTTTCAGCTTCAACTTTATTTTTAATTCCCACCTTATCAATAGTATTATTCTTTGTGAATCATTTGTTTGCTATTGGGTATTCAGAAAAAAATCCTCTTTTATCAAAACTGCTTATTCTCAACTCTCTCTTAGTTTCATTTTTTTTCTTATTTACTCTTCTTAAAATAATCTATTTAGTTGTTTAACAATGGTAAAATTTTTATTTTCAATTTTAATTGCCTTTGTATTTTCCTTACTAATTACTCCCTTAGTCAGAAATTTTTTTATTCGTAAAAAATGGGTCGAAGATCCAATTGCTAAGAATAAAAAGACTAAAAATGCCACCGCAATAAGCACTGTCCCTAGAGGTGGGGGAATTCCTATTTTTATTGCCATAGTGGTCACTTGTTTATTGTTTTTACCGCTAGACAAACACCTAATTGGAATAGTTATTGCCTCTTTATTCAGTTTAATTATTGGAGTTTGGGATGATATTAAAGATATTAGTCCAAAATTACGTTTAATCACTAATTTAATTACTGCCATTATTGTTGTCGGCTCTGGAATTGGAATTGCTTATATTTCAAATCCTCTTGGTTCAGGGGTTATTGATCTTTCTTTTTTAAAAATAAATTTTAATTATTTTGGACCTCATAGTATTTGGGTTATTTCAGATATTTTGGCCATAATATGGATTATTTGGTGTATGAATGTTGTTGGTTGGGCAACCGGGGTAGATGGTCAATTACCTGGATTTACCGCTATATCGGCATTTTTTATTGGAATTTTGGGTTTAAAATATTCTTCTGATATCACCCAATGGCCAGTAATAATTCTTTCTGGGGCAGTTTCCGGGGCCTATTTAGGTTTTTTGCCTTATAATTTTTTCCCTCAAAGTATTATGCCTGGTTATAGTGGTAAAAGTTTGGCCGGTTTCTTTTTGGCCGTCTTGTCGATTCTTTCTGGAGCAAAATTAGCAACCCTTATTTTGCTCTTAGGGATTCCCATGATCGACGGCATTATCACTATAATTCGAAGAATCTTAAAACATCAACCAATTTTTCTTGGTGATGGCCAACATTTTCATCATCAACTTCTCCGTCGCGGTTGGAGCCGACGCTCAATTGCGCTCCTTTATTGGTTTTTTAGTTTTACTTTGGGGATGGTTTCACTTTTACTAAATAGTACTCAAAAATTTTATGTTTTTTTTGGAATTTTCCTTTTGTTTTGTAGTCTCTTTATTCATTTTTCTCGCCATAACTAGCCGATATCCAACCGCTTTTTTCGTTTCCTAAATCAATTTTGTACCAATCGACTCCCTCTTCTATTACTGGATAAGACTCACCCGGATACACTCGACCAACCTCTTTGGCAGCACTCGTCGAGGCTTCTCTCACCCTCAGCCAGCCAGTTTCTGTATCTTTAATTTTAACTTTAACAGTTAAGGCATTTTCGGTTGTTAAGTCTAAATCTTCAGTTTTTTCTTCATCTTTTTCTATTACTAAATTTTCTTCGGGTAAAACTGCATCAACTACTAATTGATATTGCAACACCGATTTCATAAAAATATCAATAGTTTTGTGATTTGGAAAACTTAAGGCTAAATGTTTATCTCCTTCACCAATATCGGCAATTCGAATGGGTGAGAGGCCTTTTATTTCGTTATCAATTACGACAGTTCCTTTGGCTGGTGTTGTATTTACCATTATTCCGGCTTTATTTTTGTCTCCAGTTTTTTCCAAATATAAAATATAGCCACCACTTGATTCGTTCTTTTCTCCAAATTCCCAATCAATTACCGTACTAATGTTATTTTGTAATTTTATTTTTTTTGACCACTGTTTATCGTTTGTTACCAGTTTTACCTCCACCTCCACTGGCAACAAAGACCTATTTTTATAAGGAGTCATTCCAACTTCTTTCCCGTCCAAAAAAACTTTTGCCACTGGATAGCTATTAATTTCTATTGCTGATTTCCTGGCCACCAAAGAACACCCACTCAGACATAAACTTGATAGTATTAATAGAAGGGTAAGCTTTAATCGCATGTGTTTCTAGTTTATCAAAAAAGTTTATTAAAATAATTCATGAAAATTAAATATTTATTATTATGTTTTATTATTAGCCTTTCTATTTCTGTTTTGTTAAGTTTTCACCCAAAACTTTTCTTTACCCCTCCAACTCCCTCTCAAAAAATTATTACCACCCCGACTCTTTTGCCAACTGTTACTTTTGGTTTAGTCGGTGATCTAGGGTTGGGCCGACATATCACTTCAACAGCCAGATCAAAAAATGATTTTTCTTGGAGTTTTCAAAAAGTTAGTCATTTGTTGCAACAAAACGATTACAATCTAGCCAACCTCGAAAGTCCAATTATCAAAGACTGTCCAAAAGGGGAGACAGGGACTTTTACTTTTTGTGGCGATACTCGGTTTTTGCCCGAACTCCAAAAAAATAAATTTATTTTCAATTTAGCCAACAATCATATTTTTAATTATGGTCAAGATGGTTTTTCACAAACCAAAGAATTTTTGGACGAATATCAAATTGGTTATGTTTATTCTCACCTTTTGGATACTGAATTTTTTCAAAAGAATATTAACGGTATTAGTTTTGGTTTTTTGGGGTTTGACTATATTACCAATCCTAATCTCGAAACTACTTATCTTATCGATTTAGTCAAAAAATACGATTCTCAAGTTGACTGGCTTATTGTCTCTATCCATTGGGGAAACGAATATCTGCCATCAGCTGAGAAATGGCGCATAGATTTGGCTCACCAATTAGTCGATGCTGGTGCTGACATTATTCATGGACACCACCCTCACGTACTTCAACAAAAAGAAATATACAACGACAAACCAATATATTATTCACTTGGAAATTTTATCTTCGACCAAAATTGGTCTATAGAGACCTCAAAATCAGAAATAGTCAACTTAACTATTACTAAGACAAAAATAATTGATACCAAAATTATCCCTCTTATAATAAAACAAAACTCCCAACCACAACCAGTTATTTAAAAAAATCGATTAATTTTCCTATTAAGCCTTTTTTTTCAACCGCCCCGTTACCCTTTCTTTTTTGAATAGTTTTTAATACGTCTTCTGGAGTTAGCACAATTTCGTATAATTTTTTTTCTAAAGCATCATATTTTAGTGAACCGACGAGTTCTTCGATTACACTACTCATTTGTTCTCCGAAAAAAATTAAAGGTTCATGGTGCCCAAAATCAAATTTTGCCATTTGCCAGCTTAATCCGATCTCAGACAATGTTCCGACACCACCATTAAAAATCACAAAAGCTTCTCCGACTTCAATTAATTTACTAAGTCTTTCTGGGTAATTTGGAGTCGAGTAAATCTTATCCGCTAAATCATGATTTTCTTTGTTATAACCCTCAAAGTTTGCTGGTTTTTTTTTGGGATCCAAAACTACAATTTCTACTCTTCCGCCTCCTGCTTTTGCTCCCAAAGTTGCTGCCAACATAATCCCACCCCCACCACCGTTTACGACGGTATATCCATTCTCCGCTAGCAATTTGGCTGTATTATAAGCATCAATAAAGTGTTGGTCGTTTTTTTTGGCTTCAGCATCTCCAAAAATCGCCACTTTTTTAATTATTTTATTAGTTTTGGCTAGCATATTCTATTTTTTTAATATTGTTTTCAACAATACCATTAAATATCGCCCCTCCGCAATAAGCAATCTCTGCTCCTTCTTTTTTAAGTCGTCCAATATTGTTTTCATTTACCCCTCCGTCAACACTAATTTTAAAATTTAGGCCTTTTTCTTGTCTAATTTGTGTTAGTTTTTTTATTTTTTCAAATGTCTCCTCGCAAAAAGGTTGGGGAGTAAAACCAGACTTACGTCCTAGTAATAAAACAATATCAGTCTCTTGAGGAATATCTCCAATATCAGTTTCAGTATCATAAGCTAATCCTGCTTCTAAACCAGCGTCTTTTACTGTCTTTATAAAATAATTAACATCAGACATCATTTCTACTTGTCCAATTATTCGAGAGGCATTAATATACTCACATTTTTTAATCCAGTTTTTTGGTTCTTTTACCATTAAATGTACATCCCAAAGAATATTTTCAACTTGTTTAATTTTATTAATCAATTCTAACTCAAAAGTTTTTCCAAAAGAAAAATAACCGTCAATTACGTCTATTTGTATCCATTTAAAATAATCTTTAACTGCCAAAATATTATTTTCAGCTCGAGAAAATTCTTTCTCTAAAATTGTTGGAATTATTTGCATATTGCAATCGCGTTTTCAATTAGTCGACAACTATAACCATATTCGTTGTCATACCAGGCTCCAATACTTACCATATCGTCGGAAATTACTTTTGTCATTCGAGTATCAATGATGCAAGAAGCGCTGTTGCCTAAGATATCAGAAGATACTAATGGCTCATAAGACACTTTTAATTTACTAACCAATTCAGGTGTCATACTCGCCTCTGCAAAAAGTAAATTAATTTCTTCAACTGTAGTTTTCCTTACTAGTTTAAAAGTTAAATCAGAATAGCTTCCACAAAC
>CAZRPX010000036.1:0-6189 GCA_964602085.1 uncultured Gammaproteobacteria bacterium | reverse complement strand
GGAATAAATTTTATATCGTGTTTAACTTCTTTTGGAATTTCAACTAAAGATTTTTGGTTATCTTTGGGGATAAAAATAGTTTTAAGACCGGCTCGGTGAGCGGCAATGGCTTTTTCTTTTAGACCACCAATCTCTAAGATATTTCCACGCAAAGTAATTTCTCCTGTCATACCAATATCCTTTGGAACAGCAATATTTTTTAGAGCAGAGATTAGGGCTGTGGTAATAGCACCACCAGCCGAAGGCCCATCTTTTGGAGTTGCTCCTTCAGGGACATGGATGTGAATATCAATTTTGTGAAAGTCTTGCTTGATACCAAAGTTGACTGATTGACTTCTAACAAAAGACAGAGCGGCTTGACATGACTCTTTCATGACAGAACCTAATTTACCAGTTAATATTAACTGTCCTTTACCAGGCATTATATTTACTTCAATAAAAAGAATATCCCCACCAACAGAGGTCCAAGCTAAACCAGTAGAAACTCCAACATCATCTTTTTTACCCTTAAGAGTGGCACTATATTTTTCTGGTCCTAAAAATTTTTTTAGTAAAGTTTGATTATTTAAATCTACTTTAGTAATTTTTTGAGAAACAATTTTTTTAGCTACTTTTCTAAAAAGTGAAGCAATGACTCTTTCTAAATTACGAACACCAGCCTCACGGGTGTATTTTTCAATAATATATTTTAGAGTTTCGTCTTTAATATTAACGACTTGTTTATTATTTAGTCCATTTGCAACAAGTTCTTTTTCAACTAAGTAATTTTTGGCGATATGAAATTTTTCATCAAGAGTATAACCAGAAAAATTTATAATCTCGAGACGATCTCTAAGAGCAATTGGAATGGTTGAAAGATCATTACCAGTAAGGATAAAAAAGACTTTTGAAAGATCGACGGGAAAATCTAGATAATGATCAGTAAATTCTCGATTTTGTTCAGGATCGAGAGTTTCTAATAAAGCTGAAGATGGGTCTCCTCGATAATCAGATCCAATTTTATCAACTTCATCCAACATAAAAACCGGGTTCATCGACTTGGCGTCTTTTAACCCTTTTATAATTCGACCATTCATAGCTCCAACATAAGTGCGTCGATGACCCCTAATTTCGGCTTCATCCCTAATCCCACCAAGTGAAGCTCGGACAAATTCGCGACCGAGGGCTTTGGCAATTGATTTCCCAAGTGAAGTCTTACCGACACCAGGAGGCCCAATAAAACAAAGTATATTGGCGGTACCAGAGACATCTTCAGAGTTTTTGGTTTTTAATTTATTTTTTAGATGAATTACGGCTAAATATTCTAAAATTCTTTCTTTAACATCTTTAATACCATAATGATCTTTATCAAGGATTTTGCTGGCTTTTGAAATACTTATATCTGATTGACTATATTTTCCCCATGGTAATTCTAAAACCGTTTCTAAATATGTTTTAATATAGCTTGATTCTGGGGCCATCGAACCCATTTCAATAAGACGGTTTAGTTCCTTGAGTAATTTTTTCTTAATTTCTTTATTTAATTTTAATTTTTTAATTTTATTTTCTAATTCACCAAACTCACCTTCAGTAGATTCACCTAACCGTTTAAGTTCTTTTTCGATTTGGCGTTTTCGTTCCTCTAAGACATTTCTCTTGACGCCAGTATTAAATTTTTCTTGAGTTTTTTCTTCAATTGATCTTTCTAACTCGGCTATTTTCATTTCTTGAATAAGTAGCTCAGTGGCCAATTTTAATCGCTGGCTGACTAATAAAGTTTCAAGTAAATTTTGTTTTTCGCTTATTTTGGCATTAACTGAAAAACAAACCTGATCGGCAAGGTCACTACTAGAAACTCCGGTTGATAGTTGCATCATGGCGGGGAGATCAAATTGACGACCAAGAGCGAAAGCTTTTTTTAATTGACTTAAAAGAGCCTCGGCTGATTGTTGAACATCTGAAAGAGACTCAGGAATTATTGGTAAATCAACATATTCTGCCATGAAATAAGGAGAGGTCTTGGTTAAGTTAACAATGTTTACTCGAGAAATTCCCTTGACAATCGCATGAAGGTTTCCGTCGGTTTGAAGAACGTGTTCGATTTTGGCTAAAACTCCAACATTATATAAATCAGACATGTTTGGAGATTCAATTCGACTGTCTTTTTGGGTAGTAATTATGACTAATTTATTAGTGTTATCGTAGGCGTGTAAAAGAGAATTAGTTGATTCTTTACGACCAAAAAACAAAGAAGTTTCTATTGATGGAAAAAGAACAATATTACGTAGAGGGATTAGAGGTAAAACTTTACGTACGGGCTGAATAGTGGTTATTTTATTAGGAATTTCTGTCATATATTTAGCAGTCTAGCAAATTGATTGCTAAGAGTCAACCAATAAATAGTTATATAGTGTAAAATAGACGTGTGAAAAATAATAGGAGTGAAATAAAAAAAATCGGTCGAGTAGTATTAATTGGCAGACCTAACACAGGAAAGTCGTCATTACTAAACGCATTAATGTCCCAAAAAGTGGCGATTACTTCGCCCTTACCTCAAACTACCCGAAAAAATAGTAGGGTTGTTTATAGTGACGATCGAGGAAAGATAATCTTTAGTGATACTCCCGGAATTATTGGTAAAGTCGATGATTTGATTGGTAAAAGAATAAATCAAGAAGCCCCAAAAGAATTAAACCAGGCCGATATTGTGCTAATGATTGTTGATATTTCTCGACCAAAAAACGAAGAAGAAAACAAAGTAATTGGATTGATTAGAAAAATTAATACCAAAAAAGTTCTGGTTTACAACAAAATTGATATTGCCAAAGGACCGAAAGATCATTTACCAGAATATAATTATTTAGAAGAGGAGTTTGACAAATCTATAGGGATTAGCGCTATTAAAGAAAAAAACATAAAAGGATTAATAAACATAATTTTTGAATTGTTACCAAATAAAAAAAATAAAGAAACCGAATATATGATTGAATCGTTGGATAAAGGAAACAAACCAAAGATGGGAATAAATTCCAAAGATTATATTGCTGAGATAATTAGAGAGAAAATTTATTTATTTTTAAGAGAAGAGGTCCCCTATTCAGTTGATGTTAGAGTTGATAATGTCGTCGACAAAAGAAAATTAATTTTGATTAAAGCAACAATTTTGACAACAGCCGAAAGATATAAAAAAATGATAATCGGAAAGTCAGGTAAAAAAATTAAAGAAGTTGGTTATAACGCCAGAAAGGAACTAGAACTAATGAGTGGAAGAAAGATATTCTTAGACCTGATAGTTGAACTTGATAAACACTGGCCAGAAAGAGAAGTAGAGAAATAAATTTATTGACACGATACAAAAAAATCTATAAACTGAATTAGTTATTATATTTACAACATAAATATGGCAAAAAAAGGAAATATATTTTTAACAGGTTTGTTTGGAACTTTAATAGGTGCAGTTGGAGGCTTATTATTGGCTCCACAATCAGGTAAAAAAACCAGAGAAGATATAAAAAAAATGTTATCGAAATTAAATAAAGAAGTCGAGACTGGAGTAAAAGATACAAAAGAAAAAGTGGTAGAAATTTTTGGCAATGCCAGTGATGAAGCTGTCAATAAATATAAAGAAATAAAATCAGCGGTTATGAAAAAAGTGGCTGAAGTAAAGACTGCTGGCAAAGAAATTGATAAAGATAAATATTCAATGATTGTCGAAGGTGTGGTAATAGATTTTAAAGATGATTTAAAAGCAACTAAAAATGGAGCAGTTAAATTAGTCGCACAACTAAAAAAAGACTGGGAAAAAATCAAAAAAGCCTTAGTTTAATTTTTTGCTAACTAAATCATTTAACTTTTTGATACTCTCAGCGTCGGCAATTGATGTACAGAGAACAGCTTTAATTTTCTTTTGAGTTTTTATCACTTCTTTTTGGTCTAAAATATCGTATTTAGTTAAAACAACAATTTCAGGTTTTTTGGTCAAAACAGAACTATAGTTTGATAGTTCACCTCGTACTGTTTGATAGTCTTTTAGAGGGTCTTGAGATTCGGCAGAAACACAATGTATTAAAATATTGGTTCGTTCGATATGTTTCAGAAATTTAATTCCGAGTCCCCTTCCAACTGCGGCGCCTTCGATAAGACCCGGGATATCGGCAATAATTAAACCACCTTTAGTCACTCCTAAATTAGGTTCAAGAGTGGTAAAAGCATAATTGGCAACCTTGGCATCAGCTTTGGTTAGTTCATTTAATAAACTGGTTTTTCCTGCATTGGGTAACCCAATAAGACCAACTTGGGCAATTAGTTTTAATTGTAAAAAAAGTTTTTTTGGCTGACATTTAAAGCCTAATTCGCGTTCTTGAGGAGTTTGGTTAGTGGCTGATCGAAACATGTAGTTTCCTCTACCACCACTGCCACCTCTGGCCATTAGAACTTTTTGACCAATATGAGTAATTTCAACTGAGGTGCCATTATCATAATGAGCAACAGTTCCTATTGGAACTGGAAATATTAAATCTTCACCATCTTTACCAGTACGATTGTTATGGAAACCTGGTTCACCGTTTTGAGCGCTATATACTTTTGATTTACGAAATTGATTTAATTTACTAATATCAGAAACACCCTCAAAATATACTGAACCACCTTTACCACCACTTCCCCCGTCAGGGCCACCCTTGGGACGAAAGGCATCATTGTAAAAATGGACAACACCATTTCCCCCGTCACCACCTTTGATAGTAATATGAACTTCGTCGATAAGCATGAGTGTATTATAACCTATTTATTGAGTAATTATATAATTTTTAATTTACAATTTTTTAATTTTTAATCAATTTTAAAATTTAAATATTTGAATTTGAATAAATAAATTTCGAATTAAAAATTTAAAACTATTTGTTGGTGGCCAGTTGACCACAGGCGGCGGAAAATTTTTGACCAAAGGAACGGCGAAGTGAATATATAATCCCTAGTTGGTCAAGAGAATTCATAAATTTTTCTTGTTGTTCTTTAGTGGCGCAATCAAGTCCGTCTTCGACTGGGTTGAGAGGAATTAAATTAACAAAAAATAAATGATGAGAGTGAATAAAATTAGCTAATAACTGAGCATCATTTTGAGAGGTGTTTTTGTCAGTAAGGGCATATTCAAAAAATAATTGTCGGTTAGTTTTGTTGGCATAATAGAGACAAGCCTTTTTAAGCTCTTCTAAATTGTATTTCTTGGCAATGGGCATAATTGTCTCACGAAAAGACTGATTAGCTGAATGAAGGGAAATAGCTAGATTGATTTGAGTGTCTAAATTGGCAAATTCAATTATTTTATCGGCTACACCAGCAGTGGAAATACTAATTTTTCGAGCCCCGATGTTTAAACCGGTGGATGAATTTATAATTTCTAGGGCGGCGAGCAAATTGTCCCAATTTAAAAAAGGTTCTCCCATGCCCATAAAAACAACTCGGCCGACAAAAGAAGGAGATATTTTTTGATTCCAATAAATGATTTGATCAATAATTTCCTCAGGGGTTAAATTTCTAATAAAACCCATTTTGCCGGTAGCGCAAAATTGACAATTTAGAGCACAACCAACTTGGCTAGAAACACAAGCTGTAATCCAATCGTCATAGTTCATTAAAACTGATTCGATTTTTTGATTATCTTCTAGTTTGAGTAAAACTTTTTGAGTTGACTGGTCGCCAATCATTTTTTCTTCAACCACCGAGTAAAGTGAAAATTGAGATGAAAGTTGAGAACGTAAACTCAAGGAAAGATCAGTCATTTGATCAAAGTTTGCATAACGGCCTGAATAATAGTTTTTGACTATTTGACGAAATCTAAAAGCGGGTAAATTTTGACTATCAAGAAATTCTTTTAGTTTGACTAAATCCATTATTATGCCTTATTTATGGCATTAATAAAATCTTCTTTTTGACGAAAACCGATAATAGTATCAATTATCTTTCCTTCTTTAAAAAGGATCACGGTTGGGATACTAGCAACATTGTATTTGGTGGCAATATCTTGAGATTGATCAACATCAATTTTGATGATTTTTACTTTATCTTTAAATTCAAGAGCAATTGATTCAATAACTGGAGTAAGCATTTGACAAGGACCACACCAAGTAGCGAAAAAGTCTACCAAGACAATTTCTTTTGAATCTAAAACTTCGGTTTGAAATTCTTCGTATTTAGTTATTTGGGTCATGG
>CAZRPX010000035.1:0-6259 GCA_964602085.1 uncultured Gammaproteobacteria bacterium | reverse complement strand
ATTGATTGAATTTTCCTTAATTTGTCATCATCCCAAACTTTTTTTAGAGTCAAAGTAATATCACTAACCGAACGAGGATTGAAATTTAATCCAACCTCTCCCATAATTTCTGGCAAACAAGTGTCTCGACTATAAACTACTGGAGTGCCAGATTGCATGGCTTGAACTAACGGAAGACCAAAACCTTCGGCAAAGGATGGTTGACAGTAAAGGGTGGCAAGGTTGTAAATAATTGGAAGATCATCGTCGGGGACGAAACCAGTGAGGGTTAGAGCTTTAGAACGTTGGAGCTTTAGAGCTTTAGTTTGGAGCCAAAGAAGATCTTTGGTCCATGGGTGGTTTGGAACATCTTTTTTGGTAGCGGCAGAACCAACAATTACCAATGGATATTTATTTTTTAGACAAGCTTTAACTAAATTGGGAATATTTTTATTCCAATTGATATCACCAACATACAGGATAAATTTATTGGGTAATTTGTATTTGTTTCTGACTTGATCTAATATTTTTTGGTCAGTAATTTTTTTGAAACTTAAATCTGCTCCTTCATAAGTAACTTGGATTTTTGAAGTTGGGTAGCCAACAATCTGATTAATTATTTTTTTGGAAAAATGAGAAACGGTAATAATTTGTGATACAGATTTTAATTTGTTTTTTTGAATTAGCCATTTTAGATAACCTTTAAATCCAACCGGGAAATGAGTTTTGAATTGACGAGGAATAAGGTCGTGAACAGTGACAACTGTGGGAATTTTGGTGGTTTTTGGAAGAGTCAATTTGAAGGGATCGAAATAAGGATAGTGAATAAGGTCATAATTTTCAATTTTCAATTTACAATTTTCAATCAGATCGATAGACCAGTTTTTGTATTCTGGATTGGAAGAAATCTCTTTTTTGAGAGCTTTGACTAAATGATCGGTGTAGTAGCCAACACCACGGATGGCGTTACCATCTATGGTTGGAGATATATCGATGGCTATTTTTTTAATTTTCGAATTTACAATTTTTCCACCAGAGGTGGACTTCACTTCGTTTCGCATATTTTATTTTTTGTCCCAATCTTGAGACATATTTATATCTCGATTAGATTTTAATAATTCGTAGTATTTGGTGTAGGCAATTGGGAAACGAAGTCCTGAATAAAAAGAAAAAACAAATCCAGGGAAACCATCAACATAGCCACGATGGCGAAAATATGTTTTTAAAAACCACCAGACTGGTTTAAAGAAATAATATTTTAAAAAGTTAATAAAGTTTATTTTGGTGTTTTTTTCTTTAAGCTCATTGGCTAAAAGTGTTGTATAGCGATTGGCTCGCAAAAGATAAAGAGAAAAAGAAGTATCGGCATAATGTTTTAGGTCGTTTTTTAAAAATCCAATCTTACCATCAACAACAGCTTGTTCGTGAACATCAATGCATGGAAGTCTCCCTTTACCATTTTTATAAAACCTAAGGGTATAGTCTGGATACTGCCCTCCTTTGGTTAAAAAAGAGCCTAAGAAATAATTTGATCGAGGAACCCAAAAACCATTTTCTGCTACAGTATCTGGACTTTTGTTAAGAATTGAAACAATTTCTTTTTTTAGAGATGGAGTGACAATTTCATCGGCATCAAGCTGGAGAATCCAATCACCCTGACATTCATCAATTCCCATTTGTTTGTTTATATGAAACATGGGTTTATTGGTAGTTGAGATAACCTTGGCTTGTTTAAATTTTTTAGCAAGAGTTACAGTATTGTCTTGCGATTGACCATCGACAACAATAATTTCTGAGGCAATGTCTTGGATAGCTTCTAAACATTGAGTAATATTTTTTGATTCGTTGTAAGTAGCTAGGGTAACTGAAAGAGTGGTGATTGATTTCATTATTTTTGATAAATATTAAATGCTGGCTGATTGTTGGAAAAATTAATAACTTTGATTGGTTTTGTGGGAATATCTTCATCACTTGAAATTACGAGTGAATTACTAGGTATGTCATCCCAGTTAATTTTACCAAAATGATAATTATCATAACCAGAAACAGTAGAAAAACCAAATTTGTCTGGCGGTGTTAATTTAATTTGAGATTGGATTAATTGAGGGTTATATTTAGAAAAAAACAAAAATAAAATATAAGGTTGATCATATTTGTTGGTAACATAGATATTTTCATACTTATATTTTTCTGACTCGAGATAAGGAACAAGCTGATCAAATTTGTATTGCCAAGCAAAAGGATAACGCTTGGAATAATGAAAAAAATAAGAATCAAAATAATAAGCAACACAATAGCCATACAATATTATTGTAAAAAATATTGTAATATTTATGATTATCGATTTATGATTTAAGAATAATAAATATAAATAATAGATTCCAGAAGCAATAAGAATTGAAATCGGGATAACCATGGGTAGGGATCTTAAGGCTGAAGGGGCTTGAAATGTTAGTGATGAGGCAATTGGTGAAATTAATAAAAATAAGACTATAAAAATTTTAGATCGTCGATTGTAGATCGTAGATTTAAGAATATAAAGTAAACCAAGAATTAATAAAGGGACTTCGATTAAATGAATTTGACCCATTTCAGGGACTTTTGATCGAGGAACTTCATCCCCGTTTATGCCAAGAAAATTTAAATCAAAATGAGAAGAATATTTTTGACCCCAAGAAATAAAGTATAAGATTCGTTTGTTATGCATAAGGCGATTAATTAGCTTTGTATTGTGGTGGTGGTTAATGAGTTCGTTAGCACGATTTATGGGGCCAACATCGGCCATCAAGCCAACACCTCCAAGACGGGTTGTACCGCCATTATTTAAAAAAGAAAATAAGACTGGAATAGTAAGTAAAATCCCAATAATAACAGGAATAATTAATTGACGAATATTTTTTGTTAGAAATTTAAAATAAAGTAAGCAGAGAGTTAAGGCTAATAGTGGAGCGATTAAGCGAGCCGAATGATAAATATAGAGAGAAAGTATAAAGTTGAAAGTAAAAAACGAAAAGTTAAATAAAAATTTTTCTTTGATTGATTTAAAGAAAAAATAAGTACCGATAACGATAAATGCTAAGGCGGCAGATGATTCCCAAGCCCCACGACTAAAGTGAATATGCCATGGAGATAAAGCCAGTACTATGGATGTAAGGAGCGCTAGAACTTTAGATTTTGAAAGCAGTAAAACAAGTTTATATAAAAATATAATGGTTAATATAGACAAAATAAGATTTGGTAAGCGGACTGCAAGTGGAGTTAATCCTAAAACTTTTATAAAAGGAATAGTTAAATAGACATAACCGCCGGGTTTGTAGTCACCAAAGGATTTAAAATGGAGTGGCCAAGAGACGCCATGCTCATCTTTACCGGTAAGGATTAAAGAATAAGCATTATAACCAAGTGCTGCTTCATCGGGGTTTAAGGCTGGTGTCGTGTTGATATCATAAAACCTGATAATGACAGCAACAATGAGTACTAAAGATAATAAAAGTTTATGGATTTTCATAAGCGTAAAAAGTTGAAATATTACCAATTTGACTAATCGGAGTTAGTTGACTAAATTCATTTTTTTTATCAACATCTTGGCGATAAATTTCCTCTTGAGCAAAAATTCCCATAGTTCCTTTGTGATCTTTTAGAAAATCAAAATGGGCAGTTTGGAAATGAATATTATCGATGGTTTTGACTTTGCCAGTATCAAGATTTTGGTCTTCGAGTTTGGCTTGTTTTTGATAGAGTGATGGCGGATATTTTTTATAAAATAGATAATAAATGTATGGTTGGCCGTAATAATCGGTGATATATATGTCTTTAAATTTTTTCTGGTGTGTCGAGACATAGTCAATAGCATTTTTATAACCATATAAAAAATCAACCGGACTTTTGATGACCATATGATTTAGATAAAGATCGCCATAATAAACAAACGAAATTAGATAGATAAAAACTATAAATAATTTGACAAAAAGATGACGATATTTATTTAAAACAAAAAATATTCCATAGGAAATAAAATAAATTAAGGGAACTGAAAAAGACATAGCTCTAACAGATTGGACTGAATCTCGAGTCAAGGCGGAAGGAAATGGGGCGACTAATAACCATAGTAAAAAAAATAGGTTTAATTTATCTATTTTAATTTGGCTTAAAGAAGTAAATAAGCCGATTGCTAAAAAGATAATACTTGGATATAGAAGTAATCCAATATAAGGGGCACTGTGGCGAGGGTTTTGCCAGTCCCCTTCAAAAAATAAAAATCGAGGTGAAAAATGATTGAAATAACGAATTAAAAAATTTCGAAGAAAAAAGATTGGTTGGCTATGAAATATTTGATAATCAATAGGGCTTGTTTCACTTTTAATCATTTGAGATTCTTCATCTGACCTGGGATAGGAAAAAAGGCTGACAACTTGAAGTCGATTTGAGTTGCTATTAAACAATAATCCGTAAGCAATCGGGAGGGCAAATAAACCCAAGGGCAGGATAAAATATAGAAAATATTTTTTAAAGTTTAAATATTTGAGATTTATTAAAAATAAAATAATTACTAAAAATAAACTAATCATTTTGCCCGCTTGATAGGTATATAAAGAAAGACCAATAATAATTGAAGAAATAAGTAAATATTTTATATTTTTTTTGTTTATGTATTTAAAAAATAGATAAGAAGCTAAAACTAATTCAAAGGTTAAAATATTAGTTTCCCAAGCGCCACGACTAAAATGTATGTTGTAAGGATTAAAAACAGTAATTAGTGAGGATATAACGGCAGTTTTTTGAGCTTTTGGATTTATTTCTTTAATAAGAAAGTATAGGATTATGGGGAGAAGTGAACCAAGTATAATTGAAGGAAAGCGGACTGAGAGGTCGTTTAACCCAAACAAATAAACAAATGGGAGACATAAATAAACATAAAGACCAGGTTTGTAATCACCAAATGACTTAAAAATGATTGGTAAAAATGTTCCATATTCATCGTGGCCAGTCTTCAAAATCGAATACGCATTGTAGCCAAGTGAAGCTTCATCCCAAAGTAATGGAGTTGTGTTAATTGAATAGATACGAATAAAAAAAGCTAAAAAGAATATAAAAATAAGAAAAATATTTTTTTTAAAAAAAGTGATCATTTTATTTCTAAAATTTGAAAAGCTGGTGAGTCATCCAAAAAATAAATAGTATTTAATATCTGATTAGATTGATTGTAGTTGTTTGGAGAGGTAATTAAAAGAGTCTTTTTTGTTGAGTCAAGATTTTTAGTTTTTTCTTTAATTTCCCAATCATTTACAAATTTAAATTTATCAAAACCATCTACCCAATACCAATTGGCATGATAATCCCAAATTTTTGCCTTATCGTTTTGGAATTTATTTGGATCCCAATTTAAATAAAACAATAAAAATTCATGAGGTTCACCGTATTTTTTGGTAAAAATAATTTGATCATATTCAGAATATTTGTCTTTGATATATAGAGCCGCTTCTTTGTATCCATACTGCCAAGAAGAAGAATAATCTTTGGCATAAAGTTTGTATTTGGGCCAAAATGAAATTTGGCTAAATATTAGACAAATAAATATAAAAGTTAAACAAAGTTTAGGATATTTTTTAAAAATAAGATTAATACCTAAACTAATTAAAATAATAATTATTGGGATAAAAACAATACTCCGTAAAACATGAGGAGCGTCTCGAGTAATACTTGAAGGAACAGGTGAAATTAATAACCAAAATAATAATATTTGATAGTTAATATTTTTAACATTTTTAAATAAAAAATATATTCCAAGAATTAAAAATGGAATAAATAATGGGGTAATAATATAAAAGGCGGGAAGACTGAATTGGTAATGAGAACCTCCTTTGATAAACAGAAAAAGTGGATTGAAATGACTTAAATAATTTTTTGATGCAGTAAATACGAAATAAGTTGCTTTATTAATAATAAAACGAGGATATATTTGACGTAATTCATTTATTTTATTTATTGACCCTTGGTCTAAGATAGATACCCATTGATAACGGGCTTGTCCAGATTGGTCAAAAATTTGGAAGGCAGCGATAATTACTAAAATAATAAATGGAATAAATCGATATAAGTTTGGGAGTAATTTATATTTATTTTTTATTATTAAATAAAGTAAAAGAATTAAATAAAAAGGCAATAAAACTCGACTACTGTTGTAAGTAAAAAGACACAAACCATAAAATAATGTACTTAGTGGGTATTTTTGTTTAATTAAAAAATAAAAACTTAAACAAAATAAAAACATAAAAAGATT
>CAZRPX010000034.1:0-6478 GCA_964602085.1 uncultured Gammaproteobacteria bacterium | reverse complement strand
GTTTTTTCTAGTTACCTTCATAAAAACGAAAATAAAGCTTATGAAATTGCCAGCAGTGTCATCAACATTCTTCTAATTGTTTTTTTTATTGTCGCCATAATCGTATTGATTTTTGCTAGACCCCTTACAAACCTAATTGCTAGTGGTTTTTCTGTTGAGCAACTTGATCTGATGACAAATCTAACCAGAATTCTTCTCCTGGCTCAAATTTTCTTTTTATTAAGTAATTTTATTTCTGCTATCTTACAGGTAAATCAATCATTTATTGTCCCTTCGTTATCACCAATTGTCTATAACCTCTTTATTATATTAAGTATTTTTACTTTAGCTCCGCTTTTTGGGATCTATGGGGTTGTTTACGGCGCTGTTATTGGTGCATTTTTCCATTTAGCTATTCAAATTCCTTCAGTTCGTCGTCAGGGATTTAAATATTCTTTCGCTGTTAATATCAAAAACAGCGGAGTGAGAGAAATTTTCCGTTTGATGGTTCCCAGGAGTTTATCTCTTGGCTTGGGGGAGATTGAAAATACTGTTACTCTGTTTTTTGCCAGCACTCTTGCTTCTGGGTCAATTTCTTTATTAAATCTTGCCTTACAACTAATGTATCTACCAAGTCGAATTTTTGGTACCACTATTGGACAGGCTTCGTTGCCTATCCTTTCAAAAAATATTGCCAGAAACGAACTAGACCTTTTTAGAAAAACAGTCAACCGAATCATGACTCAAAGCTTATTTATTGCTCTACCCATCAGTGTCATAATTCTAATTCAAAGAGTATTACTTGTCCGCCTTTTATTTGGGTCGAGACATTTTCCTTGGCTGGCCACTTTACTTACGGCCAAGATTTTAGCTTTTCTAACTCCCGCCATTGTTTGTCAAGCTATTATTCAAATTTTAATTAGATCTTTTTATGCCCTTCACAATACCAAAATCCCTTTTAAAGTATCTTTTGTCTCCCTAATTTTTAATGTCATTAGTAGTTTTTGTTTTATTAATTTTACCAATCTTGGGGTTGTTGGCTTGGCTATAAGTTCCAGTATTACTAATATCGTCCAATTGACTGGATTGTTGTACTTTTTTATCAAAATTGTCGATGGTATTGATTGGGCTCAAACCATCAAAAAAATAAACAAAATTATTATTTCTTCGATTGTCACTGGTATTTTTGCTTGGATTAGTATGAAAATACTTGATTTGTTTGTCTTCAATACAACCAAAACTATTCCTTTAGCGATTGTTTTTTCACTATCAAGTATTATTGGGATTGCTGTTTATTTTTTATCTGCAAAATTACTTAAAATTGAAGAGTACCAAGATTACAAAAAATATTTATTAAAAACTAAGGATTTTCTTTTCACAAAATAGTCGTATATACTGATTATATGGCTAATAAAAAAGAGCTATCTCTTTTACCGGACGCTGATAATCCGAATTCACTTTCCGCTCGAGCATTCAAATGGTTAACCACCATTGGCCGTTGGGTGATAGTCTTGACTGAATTATTCGTTATTATTGCTTTTATCTCTCGTTTTTGGCTTGATCGTAAAAATTCTGACCTTTCTGAGGTCATCCGCCAGCGGCAAGCAATTTTGGCTAGCTCTCAAGATTTTGAGACCGAATTTAATTCGTTTCAGCAAAGATTGACTTATATTAGAAATTTTTATCAAAACCAGCCAGATTATGTTCAAAAAATTGAATATCTAGTAAAAAGCACCCCAGGAGATCTTAGCTACAAAAATATTTCTATTAAACAAGACAAAAAAGATAATAAAATTACAATTATTGCTTCATTGGTTGCTTTTAATGAAAAATCAATTATTGATTTTATTAACAATCTAAAACTTAATCCTAATATTGAAACATTTAGTATCAATAATATTGAAAAAAAATCCAATGAAAACAATTTTTCTATTCTAATATCGGTTATTTTTAGTAATCTCAAAAAATAAATTATGATTGAAAAAACAAGCTGGTTCCAGCTCCAACCGCTTTATCGACATCTTCGTCAACAAGCTGAAAACAAAAAGACGTATAAATATGTCGAGATTGGTGCCACCTTTTTTTTGATTGCAATCTTTTTATCCACCGCAATCGCTCCAACAGCAAAAGCTATTTCAACTTTATTAGGAGAGATAAAATCAAAAGAGATTCTCGAAAAAAAATTAAAAAACAAAATTGATAGCATTATTTTAGCCCAGACAAATTATTCCTTAATGCAAGAAGAGTCTCGCTACCAAATCCTTGAGTCAAGCTTTCCTTCTCGACCAAGATACTACGATTCTGCCGTCGTTTTTTCATCGGCAGCTACACAATCAAATAATCAATTAGACCAATTATCTTTTAAGGTCGACCCAAATGAATCCTTGGACTCAAAGCCCCAAAACCCATCATTTAGTCTTAATTCTTCAACTCAAAGCGAATATCGATCTTTATTGGACATGATAAACAAAATAAAAGACAATCGACGCCTCGTTGACATCGAATCACTTCAAATAAGCCAAATAGACAAAAAAGAAAAATCTTCTTCAAGCTCTTCTTCTCTTATTAATCTTAGTTTATCTACTAATTTATTCTTTTTGCCAACTATCTTAAATGAACAAAAGTAAAATTTCTTTTTATTTTATTTTTATTGCTTTTTTTACTTTTATCACTATCCTGGTAACTATTGTCCAAGCCAGCTATTCTAATTTAGTGGTCCCTCAAAAAAAAGTTGAAGAGGACAAATTATTAACACCTTTAAATCCAGTTTTAGATTCAGAAATAATTCAAGAAATTGAAAAACGTACTAACCTTACCGATAATAATGGAGAATTATTCATAAACAATCGTACTCAAAAAACCAACGACTCAACTCAAGAGAACACTTTGACCGCTCCAAAGACCACTCCTTCTGTTGCCGTCGACAATCCCTTAAATAATAAGTCTCAGTCTGATTTAATCGAAGAAGAAAATAATTAATTTATGAAAAAAGAAAAACGTATTCCGACTATTTTAGGATTAGTCCTTTTAGTCGGTACAATTTATCTAACAACTCAATTATTAAACAGTCCAAAAGGGGCTTCTATTAAGGCCAGCCAGAGTTGCGATCCTATCAACCCTCAAATTACAAACAAAACTAACACCTCAGTTACAATTTCGTTTACTACTTCAGATAATTGTTCTAGTAGTTTGAATATTAACAATTTTACTTACCAAAATTCAAAACCAAAAGGGAAAGTTCATTATTATGAAGTTGATAAACTTGAAGCTGACAAAAATTATCAATTTGTAATTATTAGCGATGGTAAAAAATATGAATCAAATGATTATATTTTTAGGACAGCTCAAAAGCCAGGGACGGTAATTCCTGTTTCAAATTTAGCTTGGGGTAAAGTTTTCACTCCAGAAAATAGTCCCGCCGACAACGCCATTGTCTATTTAAATATACCCGGAGCCTCTCCTTTATCTGCTTTGGTTACCACTTCAGGACATTGGAACATATCTTTAGCTGTCAGTTTTAATGAAGGGTTAACTGGTTGGTTTTATCTTCCAAATAATATTGAAGAAGACATAGTCGTAATTGCCCCGAATTATCCCTCAACTCAAATAGTAAGTAATACTTCCAGAAACAACCCGGTTCCAGACATAATCTTAGGTCAAAATAATTTTTCTTCACCCAGCGCTATTGAAATGCCAGAAGTCTCCACTGGAAGTCTAATTAATAACGATATAAATTTAGTTCAAGATCAACCGTTAAAAATATTAAATCCGAAAACTAACGAGTCGATAAATAGCTTGAAACCTGATATTTTTGGAACAGCAAATCCAAATAGTCAGCTAAAAATAAAAATTGAATCACCTGTAGTCTACAACGATGTGATTAAAGTCGACTCAAATGGTGAGTGGAACTGGTCACCGTCTCAAGATTTGACCCCAGGCGAACATACTGTTACTGTTACTGACGAAAACAATAATAAAATAAGTCAAAGATTTATTGTTTTGGCTGCCGAAGCGTCTTCTCCTGCTTTCAGCGCTTCAAGTTCGGCCAATTTAACAACCAAGACTCCTAGCCCGACACCTACAAAAATAATTACCACTACCCCCACCAAAACTCCAACAACTATTACCCCCACCAAAAAAATAACCCCAACAGAAATTCCCGCCACTTATCCCAGTACTGCATCGGGAATTCCCAAAACTGGAACTATTTTACCTACTTTTACCCTTATAATATTGTCATTTATTTCTTTGGTATTTGGTTTGGTTTCTCTAAAGAAGTTCTAATTTGATAAGATATATTCATGGTATCTGTAAACAAAAAGATTAAGGCGACTTTTGAAGCCTTAAGACCGATTCAGTGGATTAAAAATTTAAGCCTTTTTGCCGCTGTCATTCTCAACGGCCAATTATTCAATTTTCCAATATTTTATAAAAGCCTTTTAGGTTTTATTGTTTTTTGCCTACTATCATCTTCTTCTTATTTAATAAATGATATCGTTGATGTTGAAAAAGATCGTCTTCATCCAATCAAAAAATTTAGACCAATAGCTAGAGGTGCCTTAACAGAAAGTAGTGCAATTTTTACGGCATTTATTTTGTTATTTTTAGGCTTATTTATTTCGGTTTTTATTGGTTTTGGATTTTTTGGAATATCTTTATTTTTTATTTTAATGCAATATGGTTATTCTTTTTTTCTAAAGAAAAAAGCAGTTATCGACATAATTGGGATCGCTTTATTTTTTATTATTAGAGCCTATGCTGGCGAGTTGGCCACTGGATATCATCTTCCAGTTTGGATTATGTTAGCCGTAATTTTCTTATCATTGTTTTTGGCTAGCGGAAAGCGGCGAAGTGAACTTCGTGGTAGTGGCACCAAAACCAGAAGTTCTCTTTCTGGATACAGCGACAATCTCCTTGATTTTTATACCACCATGTTTGCTGTCTGCACTCTTGTTGCTTATGCTATGTTTACATTTTTTGAAGAACCAATCACTTTCGACGGGCTGATTCACCATTTTTTACTTGATAATTTCCCAAAAGCATTAGGGAGAAAATGGTATATGATAACCCTCTTGCCAGTAATATTTGGAATTATGCGTTATGGTCAAGTAATTTATGAAATGCAAGAAGGCGAACGACCAGAAAAAGTCATTGCCACCGATATTCCTTTGATTTTGTCAATATTCTTTTGGGGTATGACAATGATTACTATTATTTATGTTATTTAATCATAAGTATTTTTTTGTTTTTCTCTTTGCCTTAATTATTTTTACCAGGTTTTACAAGCTTAACTGGGGCGACAATTTCTTTTTTAACCCCGACGAAAACAATATGATTAGTTCGGTGTTACAAATGAGCCATAAAAATTTGGACCCAAAATTTTATGCTTATGGCCAATTTCCTTTATATTTAACATTTTTTACTACTCCAAAACATGATTTCAAAACAGTGGCTCTAACTCTTCGTTTTTGGTCTGCTATTTTTTCTGTCTTATCCTTGTTTGTTTTATATTTTATTGGTCAAAAAATATTTAAAACAACCAAAGATTCTTTCCTTTTTTTAATTTTACTTATTTTTACTCCCGGGCTTATCCAGTTGTCGCATTTTGGAACCACCGAATCAATACTGTTGTTTATTTTTTCGGTTAATATTTTTTTATCTTTTAAAATTTATGATAATTTTAAATTTAAACATCTTTTATTGGCCGGACTTATCTCTGGTATTGGATTGGCGACAAAAATTTCAGCCTTAATTTTGACCACTCCGATATTTTTAAGTATATTATTTCGTTTCATAAAAAATAAAAATAAATTTTTACCGTTTCTTCTTTCGATTTTGTTTATATTTATAACTCTAATTATTGGGATTATCTTTTCTCCTTACAATTTATTAAATTTTCCCCAATTTCTATCAAGTATAAAATATGAGATTGGTGTTGCTAATGGCCAAATTCCAGTATTTTATACTCGTCAGTTTATCGGTTCTTTACCCTACTTGTTCCAATTTCAAAAAATATTTCCGTATACCAACGGTCTTCCAATTTTTATTTTTGGAATTTTTGGTCTATGTCTTATTTTTAAATTATGGATCATAAATCATAAATCTAGTCCTTACCTCTTATTAATCTTGTTTCCTTCTTTAATTTATTTTATTTATCAAGGCCAACTTTTTGTTAAGTGGACTCGATTTATGTCACCTATTTTTTTTGTTTTACCCTTCTTAACTGTTTTTATTTTACAAAAAATTAAATCAAGATATTTATATTACATACTAATTTTAATATCCATCTTGCCTGGTATATATTTTATGAAAATTTATTTTAATACCGATATTCGAGTAATGGCCAGTGACTGGCTAAACCATAATATTTCTATTGATAATGAAATTTTGTCTGAGAGTGGAAATGTCGTTGATATTCCAGTTTTCGGGCAATTAAAGGTTAACAACTTCGATTTTTATACCCTTGATAACGACATTAATAACCTTGAGAAATTAACTC
>CAZRPX010000033.1:0-6481 GCA_964602085.1 uncultured Gammaproteobacteria bacterium | reverse complement strand
GGAAAGGTAAGCAATTCTGTTAAAACAATAAGATCTGCTAAAAAAAATTTTAAAAAACTTATATTAAATAAACTAAGCGGAAGAACTGGGGAATGCTAATTAAAGTATAAAGAACAAAATTACTGATAAGAATATTACATAGACACCAAATATCCAAAATTTTTTATTAATGGTGATTTTTTGAAAAATATTTAAAACAAAATAACCAATAATAGAAGCCATTGCAAAAGAAATTAAGTTGTTTAGGGTAATAAAATCAGAAGAAATAATATCTTTTAGGCTAAGAATAATTGCTCCTAGACTAGCTGGGATAAATAAACTAAAAGAAAAATTAAAAGCGTTTTGGGGTGATAAACCTAATAATAAAGCAGAAAAAATAGTACCACCAGATCGAGATATGGCTGGTAATATTGCGAGCGCCTGGAAGACTCCGATTATAAAAGCAGAAAAAAAGTTTAATGGTTTATTTTTTGTAGTAATAAATCTAGTAGATAAAACCATAATTCCAGTAAATAGGAAAAAATATGGTAATAAGTAAGGCGAACTAGCAATAGACTCAATTTGATCTTTTAACAAAATACCAACGATTGCAGCTGGAATAGAACCAACGATAATATATTTTAAATTTGCAAAAAAATATTTGGTCTGATGGCGAAAGAAAAAAATGACTGATAAAAAAGTGGCAGTGTGTAAAAAAATATCAAAATCTAGTGAGGGGGTTAGTTTGAAAAAATATTGGAATAAATTTAAGTGGCCATCGGAAGAGACCGGTAAAAATTCAGTAATAGCCTGAACTATGCTTAATAAAATAGATTGAAGAAAGGTCATGAGGTAATTATAACCAAAAATTTTAAATTATTATTATGCTACAATGAGTTTATGAATCAATTAGAAAGTACCAATGGACCGCAAATGGTTGATAAAATCACAAGAACTGTTGATTTTTCAGTTTTTCAAGGATTAGACAATAATTCCATTACTCCCGGTTTGAAAATTGTTGGTATTAAAACTTTTTCTGATCTTGATTTAGCAATAGTTAAACTGAGTGATGCTTATAGACAATCTCATGGTATTTCTAATACAGAAACTGGAAAATACCCTATCTTAGGAGGTAGATGTAGAACTCTTAATAACAAATTTTATACTGATTTACAAACTTTAAGCGGGATAAGAGCGGTGGCTTTACGTAATTTTACAATAACAACGTTAGAACCTGACAAGTCTCGTCCTCGCAGAAGTTCTTCATTAATCGAAGCAGAGATATCTCTTAATGAAAAAAATCTAGGGGTTTTTAAGGAGAAAATGTCTTTACACTCTAATAAGGGTTCACCTATTGTAACCATGACATCATGTATTTGCTTTAATGACGAAGAAAAATCTTCTTTACAAAAAGTTATTCGTGACGTTTTAGAGCGGTCTGATACATATACCTCAATAGCAATCTCTCATAATCTACAAAATCCTATTTCGGGTGGACTACCTTCTCTTGGTAAAAAGTAATTTATTTTTGTCGAAACCCTCCAAAAAATGGAGTGGTTTGAGGTACAAGTAAATATAGAAATTATCGTTTAGGTGATTGTTTCTGTCTCCTTGACTTACCACCAGTACCAACCATACGACGTTCCTTAACACGAGAATCGACAGTTAAAAGCCCAATAGCTCTAAGATCTGGTTTGAATAATTCATTGATTTTTATCAAAGCTCGAGAAATTGCCAAACTTAATGCTTGGACCTGTCCGGTTTTACCCCCACCAATAATTTTGGCTTGAAAATGATATTTACCAAGATTTTTTGTAATTTCAAATGGTTTGTCGTAGACAATTTTTTCGGTTTTGGTAGGAAAATACTTTTCTAAAGAAATACCATTGACCATTGATTCGCCTTTGCCGGTGAACAATTTAAGAGTAGCAACAGCACTTTTACGACGACCTAGAGTACGAATATAAGAATTTTTTGAATTATTTTTTGTCATAATTATTTTTTAATTTTATCGGTATAAGGATGGTCAGACCCAACAAAAACCTTTAAACGAGTCATTCGAACATCTCGTAGTTTATTTTTTGGTAACATGCCATATACCCCGTGAGAAATAACTTTTCGAGGATCCTTTTTTAGCATTTCGGCTAAGGTTAGTTCTTTTAAACCACCAGCCCAATGAGTATGATGATAATATATTTTTTCTTTTAATTTTTTGCCAGTGACTTTGATATTCTCGGCATTGATAGCAACAACATAGTCACCATCATCTCGGTGATAGGAAAAAGTAGTTTTGTCTTTACCCATCAAAATAGTAGCTATTTGGGTACAAATTCTACCTAGTGTTTGGTTTGATAGGTCAATTAAGTGCCAACTTCGATCAACTTTATTTCCCTTAAGAACTGTGGTTTTCATTATTTAGTCTCCTTTATTTTTTTTACTATTTTTTTGGGTTTTAAATCTTTTTTTTCTATTTTTTTAGTATCAGCTTTTGACCCTTTTTTCTCTTCGACTTTGGTTGAAATTTTCTTAATATCAAATTTAACTGGTTTGACAAAGCTTAGTTTGACAATAAGAGAGTCGTCTCCAAAACGTCTTTTAACTTTGGTTATTTTTGTAAAATTACTAGTTTGATCTCCAAAGGTTTCTTTAAATGTTTTAACAACATTGTTTACCCATGTTTGATTTTGAAGAACCTTAAATAGTTCTCGTCTGGCGATTAAATCTGGTTTAGTAATGATTGTATTTGATAACGACTCAATTGTCGAAACAATAGCAGTAGCCCTTGCTTGAGTAGTATTAATAGAACCACTAATAAAGACAGCTTTTGTTAGAGAACTAAACAAAGCTTTTCGCTCATTATGGTTTCGTCCTAATTTTTTTCCAAAAATACGATGTTTCATGACAGTTTATAAATTAGAAACTTTATTTCCAACTAAAATTTCTTTCTTTTAACCAAGAATCAATAACTTTAAGGGATTTTTCACCAACATTTTTAGCTCGACTGACATCTGAACGACCGGCTTTTATTAGAGTCTCGATGGTTAAATATCCAGCTTTTTTAAGAGCATTAGTAACTCGAAGAGGTAATTCAATTTCTTCAATAGAAATATCGCTTCCTTGTGAAGAGACTGAAGTGTTAATAGTGATTATTTCGTCTTCAAATTCTTTTGGATCAGCTATCTGACCAAAAGCGTTAATCAAATCTTTAGCGGCCATTTTAAGAGCATAAAGAGGATCAACAGAACCATCAGTCCAAATCTCTAAAATAAGTTTGTCGTAGTTTGATTTTTTACCCAAACGAGTTGGTTCAACTGTATAGTTGGTTTTAATAACTGGGGTAAAAGTAGCATCAAGAATAATTTCGCCAATAACATCTGTTTTTTGTTCTTTAGCCATAGTATAGCCAACTCCCCTTTCGACTGTTAAGTCGATCTTTAGACTTGATTTTGAATCTGCAAGGGTAGCAATGTGTTGATCTGGATTGGTAACTTTACAAAGATCATTGTCAATAATGTCACCAGCGGTCACAACACCAGGGCCTTTTTTGTCGAGATGTAAGACAATTGGTTCTTCTTTTAAATAGCTAAATTTTACTTTTTTAAGGTTTAGAGAAACATCAACCAAATCTTCTTTTACTCCTGGTAAGGTAGTAAAAAGATGGTTTGTTCCATCAATTTTGATTCGAGTAATTGCCGCTCCTGGGATAGTTATCAATAAGACTCGACGAAGACTGTTGCCGAGAGTGTGGCCAAAGCCTCCGACTAAAGGACTAAGTTCAAATTTACCATATTTATCGGTAGACTTGATTGTTTTGATATTAAACTTATTAGTTTCAATCATAAAATACTCCTTTTTATCTTGAATAATATTCAATTATTAAATTAATGTCGATATCATTACCGATCTCTTCTCTAAGAGGCTCAGAAATGATTTTGACAGTGTTTTTTTGTTTGTTTAGATCAAGCCAGCTTGGGGCTTTAAAATCAGATTCTTCACTAGGAAGAGTACCAATCTTTTCGATTACTTTTTTATCTAAAGTAATGACATCTTTTAAATTAACTTGATAAGAAGGAATGTTAAATTTTTTGTCATTTAACAAAATATGTCCATGACTGATCAATTGTTTTGCTGAAGATCTTGATAAAGCTAAACCAGATAAGTAAAGGACATTGTCGAGTCGTTTTTCTAATAATGACAATAAATTTTCACCAACTAATCCTTTTAATTTCTTGGCTTTAAGGTAATAATTTTTAAATTGAGTTTCTTGAACACCATAAATACGTTTGGCTTTTTGTTTGGCTCGTAATTGAATTCCGTAATCAGTTAACTTACCACTATTTTTGACTCCATGCATACCTGGTCTAACGGCACCTTTCTTTTCGATAGGACATTTAGCAGAATAGCAACGAACTCCTTTTAAATATAGTTTAGTTCCAGCACTTCGACAAAGTCGGCATTTAGTGTCTAAAGTTATTCTTGACATAAGTTAGTTATAAAGTTTGTAAAGTTATAAAGTTTTAAAGTTAATTATTTTTAATAAAATTTTTATACATGTCGTTGTTTTGGAGGACGAGGACCATTGTGAGCAATGGGGGTAATGTCGGATATTTTATCAACATCGAAATCCCTTTTTGAACGAAGGAAACGCAAGGTAGCATCATGGCCGACACCTGGTCCTTTTAAATAAACATCAATTTTTTTAATGCCGTGTTTTTTGGCTTCTTCTAGAGCTTTTTCGACTGCAGTTGAAGCGGCATATGGAGTTGACTTGCGAGAACCTTTAAAACCACAATTTCCGGCACTTGACCAGCTAATTACTTTGCCCTTACTATCGGTAACACTTACTAGAGTATTGTTGAAGGTTGATTTGACATAGAGTCGCCCTTCAGCAATATTTTTAAATGTTTTCTTTTTGACAGAGGTTTTATTAGTAGAAGATTGATCCATATTTATTTAAAAAATTATTTATTTGAATTACTAGCGGCAGCCTTTTGGGCTGTTTCAATTTTTGCCCAGGCCTCTTTAGTAAGTGAACCAACGGTTTTCTTTTTACCTTTACGAGTACGAGCATTGGTTTTGGTTCGTTGTCCGCGAACAGGTAAACTAACGATATGACGAATGCCTCGGTAAGATTTGATAGCTTTGAGTCGATCAATGTTTTCGCGAACTTCTTTTTTAAGGTCACCTTCAATTTTGAAAGATTCTAATACTTTCATTAGAACAGAGACGTCATCTCGGGACAAATCTTTAATTCGGGTATTTAAATCAATTTTGGCCATAGCAGCTAATTTCTTAACATTTGTACGACCTATTCCAAAGAAACGAGTCAACCCAATCTCGGCTCTTTCATTGTCAGGAATTTCAACACCAAGAATTCTCATACTAATTTAACCCTGTTTTTGGGTATGTCTTTTGGTAGAACAAATAATACGTCGAACACCGCGGCGAATTACCACCTTACAGTTTCGGCAACGACGTTTGATACTAGATTTTACTTTCATAAAAATAGACTTGGATATTGTAACCTAATTTTACAACAATATCAAAGAGTAAATTTGATTTAGCCTCGGTAGACAATTCTACCAATTAAACCGTCTGGACTTAAGACTAAAGAAACGAAGTCTCCAGCGATGACCCGAATATGGTTCATCTTCAATTTGCCGGCTAAATGGGCAATTATTTCTTGTCCGTTTTCTAACCTAACTCGATAAAGTGAGTTGGGTAAAACTTCGGTTAGTTGACCTCTGACAGTTGGTTCTTTGGGCATTTTAATTTAATTAATAATATATTTTATCTTAATTGGTTAACTTTTTGGTCGATGTCGGCAAAAATTGGTTCGATAGGACGATTGCCGTCAACTTGAAGGATTAATCCCTTTGGGTTGAAGTAGTTCATAATTAAACCATTGTTGTCATCATAAAATTTTTGACGGGCAGCCATAGCCTCGGGAGTATTGTCAGTTCGATCTTTATCTTGAAATTCAACCCCCATTTTGGCTCGGCGAGCTTGAATTTCTTCAAAGGTAACATCGAGATGGATAATTAGATCGAGAGGTTCGTTGACTTTAGTTAAATAATCTTCGATAAATTGGCCTTGACCTAAACTTCTGGGAAAACCATCGATAATAAAATCTTTATTACCTATTTGGTTGAGTTTACCAGTTAAAAGTTTAAATGTTAACTGTTCTGGAACTAAATTACCACTGTCAACAAAAGATTTGGCCTCAAGGCCTTCGGGAGTACCAGCAGCCATTTCGTCACGAAGAATTTGACCCATTGAAAGATGGGTTAATCCATATTTAGAAGCAATTAATTTGGCTTGGGTAGATTTACCACAACCTGATGGACCAATGATAAATAGATTTAGAGACATATTTGTTTAATTTTAAATTTTTAATTTATAATTTTAAATCAATTTTAAGTGTTTTTAAATTTAGTATGTTAATTTGTCGTAATTGTAGGTTTGGACAACGTTCTCGATTTTACGAGTAAGTTCCAAAACA
>CAZRPX010000032.1:5292-6680 GCA_964602085.1 uncultured Gammaproteobacteria bacterium | reverse complement strand
CGTACTGGAAGGTGCGGATGGATCACCTCCTTTGAGGTTTTGTTCCAATCGAAAGACTGGAACCATCTCAACCATTCCGAAGCTTTTCTAAAGCGGAGGGTGGCTTTCTGGTACTAACAGTTGAGCTCTAAATGAATGTAATGAATTTTTCAATCCCGCTTATGCGGGATTTTTTAGTATTTTAAGGTCTAAATTTTAAAATAAAATGACAATTTTCACTTTAAAAATACAGTTCCAGTATTACGGGATGCTATAATCAACAAATGTTTTCGATGAATTCTCCGACTAAAATTGTATGACCAAAATTGACTATAACAATCTTCCCCAACATATTGCCATTATTATGGACGGTAATCGCCGCTGGGCGACTTCCAGGAATTTACCTGCAGGGGATGGTCACAAAGCCGGCGCCCAAAATTTAGAAAAAATAGTTCAACATTGCAAAGATATTGGCATAAAATATATAACCGTTTATGCCCTGTCTACCGAAAATTGGAAAAAAAGAAGTGCTCAAGAAGTTAAGGGAATTTTTGATTTATTAATTAAAATTGTTAAAGAAAAAAGAATTGAATATCAACGTTCCGGAATAAAATTTTTCGTTTTGGGTAATTTTCAAGCTTTTCCCCTAAAAGTCCGCAAAGCTATCAAAAAAATAATGGACATGGTTCTCGACAAAGAAAGACTAAAATTTAACGTTGCTCTAAATTATGGTGGTCGTGATGAAATTGTGACTGCTATAAAAAATATTATTAAAGATGGCGTAAAGCCTTCACAAGTAAACGAAAAATTAATTTCAAAATATCTTTATACTACTGGACAACCAGACCCTGATTTGGTTATTCGACCTGGTGGAGAATTCCGTCTTTCCAATTTTTTACTTTGGCAACTTTCCTATGCCGAACTTTATTTTACTGACATCTTATGGCCTGATTTTGGCCCAAAACAACTAGATAAAGCCATAATCTGGTATCAACAAAGAAATCGCCGAATGGGCAAATAAAATTAAATAATTTTAATTCCCAAAACCACTTCCACCAATTGCACTACAAAATAAGAGATAAATATAATCAAAAACCCAATCAATGCATTAGTAATCTTTCCGTAACCAGCTTTCATTTTGTCGGCATTTCCCGCCGCCGTCATCAATCCTAACCCGCCCATCACTAATGTCACTAGTAAAATCAATCCAGCAATTACATAGATATAGGGCAATAAACCACTCAAAATATCCCCGACTTTTGCATTTTCATATTTAAAACCGTCTGGATAACTAGGTAAAGTTATCCCTCCCTCTGCTGCATAAATAATTTTATTAAACATAAAAAATATTATACATTACCGATACCTTAGTTTATTCCAGGTATCCGTAAAATATTAACTGCAATTAG
>CAZRPX010000032.1:0-5192 GCA_964602085.1 uncultured Gammaproteobacteria bacterium | reverse complement strand
GATCAAATTAGTAAACAAATTTCTGATCTAGAAGCCGCCATTGCTCCCTTAAAAAACGAAACAGTCGATCTCAAAAAAAAGATATCTACTGCCAAAACTCAAATTATCTCTATCGAGTCAAGTGTTTCCAAGCTTAACCAAAATTTAGCCCAAAAAGAATCAGAATTAGAAAATCAAAAAGAATTACTCGGGGAGCGTGTTAAGCGATATTACATCAACACCAAAAAATTTAATCCTTTAATGATTTTTCTTTCTTCAGGTGAAGGTAGTTCTCTTCTTCAACAATACACTTGGTATCAATCGATAATTGGTAAAGACAAAGAAACTATCGTCCAATACACCAGTGATATTTCAAGTTTAAATACTAACAAAACCAAATTAGAAATTCAAAAAAATAACCTGGCTAAACTCAAAAACAATCTTGAATCTCGTTTTAGTTTTTTGGCTAACGAAATTACCAAAGCTGAAAACTACAAAGCTGAGCTCTCTGCCAAACAACAGTCCTTAATTGCCGCCAAAACAGCAATGTTCAATACCTCTGTTGGTGAAGTCTCTTCCTCCGATGACCCCGCTTCCAGAGCTGATTATAATCCAGGCTTTAGCCCCGCCTTCGCTCTTTTCTCTTTTGGTGCCCCTCACCGCAAAGGTATGTCTCAATATGGCGCCTTTGGTCGTTCTAAATCTGGCCAAAATTACGAAACAATTCTCAAAGCTTATTACGGCGATATTAAAATCGAAAAAATCGATACTAGTGGTTCAATTAGCACTTCAGTTGGTAATCTGCCATTTGAAGACAATTATTTAGTCGGTATTGCCGAAATGCCAGCCCGTTGGGGTGACGAGGGGGGGTATGAAGCCCTCAAAGCTCAAGCTATTGCCGCGCGTACTTATGCTCTTGCTTATACTAACAATCGTACCAAATCTATCTGTACCACCGAAAGTTGTCAGGTTTATAGTTCCGCTCGGTATAATTCTCCTGGCCGTTGGAAACAAGCAGTCGAAGATACCCGTGGGTTAGTCATCAAAAGTAATAAAACCGGCAATATTTTTTCCACCATGTATGCCTCCACTTCCGGTGGTGCCACACTTTCTTATTCTTCTCTTGACCACACCACTCCTCAAGTTTGGGACACTCCTTGTGGTAATCAATCTTGCTGGCCAAAAGAATCGTATGAAAAATTCTCTCCTTGGTATTACAAAGGTTGGTACAAAACCCGCAGTAATGACGCTTATGGTCGCTCTCATCCCTGGTTAAATGTCAGTGAATTTGCCGATATTATTAATGCAGTTTTATATCTTGATAAAACCAACGATTCTAGTCATTTATCCCAAATAGAGAATTGTATTGGTTCTTGCGATGGTGCCTCTTGGTCTCGCGACGAACTCCGCCGTCAAGTCACCGACAAAGGCGGTCCAATATCTTCCGTTAGTTCCATTTCAGTCGACTATTCCACTGGTGGCGTTACCAAAAATGTTCGTGTTTCCACTGATAAAGGTGATTTTACTTTTTCTGCCTCAACTTTTAAAACTGCTTTCAATCTACGTTCTCCTGGTGCCATCGTTATCAAATCCGACCTTTTTAATATTGAAAAAAAATAATTATTTTGTTTTAAAGACTTCTCCCTTTGTTAAGGGGAGATGTCTCGATTTATCGGGACAGAGAGTTTTTGTTCTAAAAAATAATTTTAAAAATTAAAAAATTCATTGAAAATTGAAAATTAGCTTTTGAAAATTAAGTTTTTATGATCCTAATTTATGCTTTCTCCAATCAGTGGGGCACCAACATTTCCCATCGCACTCTTCTCGAATTACAGAAACTATTAAAAAATAATATTTCTCCCCTTAATCAAGGGGAGATGTCCGAAGGACAGAGAGGTTTTGATTTCAAATTAATTAATTTCCATCCTCGTCAATTTTTCCAAAAATATATCGCCCGCAATCAATATGACCTAATAATTGGGCTGGGTGATTTGTATGGTGATTTTTCTAAGATTCGTATCGAAACCCAAGCCAAAAACGCTTACAACAATGAATCAATTTACCCATTTTCTCCCATTCTAATTGATTTAAGTATCCCTTTAATTGAGAACTATGATTCAAATTATTTTGCTATTAGTTCAAATATGGGCACTTACAATTGTAACTGGATTGCATATTCCATAGAGCTTCATATTGATCAAAAACATCTCGATACCAAACAAATTTTTCTCCATCTTCCCAAACGATCCAACGCCTCCTTTCTTGCTTCTCAAATAAAAAATCTTTTAGATTTAAACAATATTATTTAATTATTATTTATGATTTCTCCCTTTGTTAAGGGGAGATACCGGTTTAACCGGAGAGAGGATTTAAATTTGAGGAAGGGACGGCAGGCGAGGAACGAAGCGACGAAGCAATCCCAGTGAGATTGCTTCTCCGCCAACTAGCGGATCGCAATGACGTATTTAGTGGGTTTTGTTTTAAATTAAAATTCTTAATTCTTAATTATCAATTATTAATTGTTATAATAATTTATGAATCGATCAAAAGACCTAGACATTATTGCCCCCGACGACCCAGTTATCTCTTCCAAAAATCCAACCACTGTCACTTACAAACCAGAAAGCTCCTCCACTAATTTACCCCAAAAAGAAGCCAAAACTGAAGACAAAAACTTCAAAGAAGAAGTTTACAATCTTTTGGGTCACAGCAAAAGTCCCTTTTCAAATTTTTTAGTAAATCCAAAAGTCCTAACTTTTTCAGAACAAGACGAAGACGAAGTTATTTATCTTGCTGTTAGGCCCCATTTGATTAGCAATCTTTCTTGGATTGGGTTATCAATTCTGATGTTAATTGTTCCCTTATTTTTTAGTTATCTTAATTTTCTTGATTTTCTTCCAGCTAGCTATCATTTTTCAGTCATCTTTTTTTGGTATCTAATCACCTTTATCTTTTCTTTCGAAAAATTTTTATCCTGGTATTTTGATTTTTATCTAATTACCAACAAAAGAATTGTTGATATTAGTTTTAATAATCTCTTAAACAAACATTTTGCTCAAACCGATATTTCTATGATTCAAGATGTTTCTTCTTCAATCAAAGGGATTATGGGCACATTTTTTAATTTTGGTGATCTTTTGATTCAAACTGCTTCTGAAATTAACCAAATAAATTTTGAAAAAGCACCCAATCCTCAAAAAATAATTAAACTTATTAAAGAGTTACAAGAACTTGAAAAATCTTCACAACTAGGAGGGCAAGATGATTAATTTTTTAGGTCTAGAAAATTATTTTTTAATATTTATAAAAATAATTTTTATTATTTTTTCTGTTTTAAATTTAATATTTTCCCTAATCGTCGTCAAACAAGTGACTTCAATGTCAAAAGATATTAATGACAAATTTAATTTTATTTTAATCTCTTTTTCCTATATATATATGATTCTTTCCGTTCTCCTTATTTTGAGTATGATAGCTTTGTAGTATCATTAATTAATGCATTTTATTTGTCGTCCTTTTATTGGTAAAAACGATCAATCACTTTGGTCTCAATATTGGGAAAACGAACCAGATGATGACCAAAAATTCACCAAAGGTCACTTATTTGGCTTGATAAATATAAAAAATCAGCAATCAGAACCAATAACTATTGGTCGCGATATTATTTTTGAGATAAATCAATTATATTTCACCCAAGAATCAGAAGATATTAATTTAAGTCTCAAAAACAGTTTAACTCTTCTTTCACAAAATCCAATTTTTTTAAATTACAAAATAGATGTTTCTCTAATGGTTGTCTTTAACAACCAAGTATATTTAGCCACTTTAGGGACAAACAATTGTCTCCTCCAAAGAAACAATCAAATCAGTATTTTAATTAACGGCCAAGAAGGCCAGATTATTTCCTCTTGTGGTCCTATATTAGAAAATGACCGTTTTTTATTAACAAGTCTAAATTTTTTAAATGTCATAACTTTAGAAAAAATAAAGACTATCTTAGTTGAAACAAAAATTCAAAATATTGAAGAAAATATTTTATCTCTTATAAATTCAACTCCAAACCAAAATCAAGTTTCTGCTGTTCTAATTGAATGTCACCAGGATGAAGTAACCCCACCCGAGGTTTTAATTGACACCCCAATTCCTCAAGACGAATCTCTCCTCGAGGTTAAACCTTCAAATATAATCGCCGACAATCTCAATTATTCTCAAAAACCAGACGCCATTTATGTTCAGCATCAACCAAATTTTAAAACTAGCCGTCGCAAAAAAACTCAGTTAATCGTTGCTATCGTTTTAATTTTTTGCCTTTCTCTAAGTATTTATTATGGTAATCAAAAAAATAAAGCAGCAAAGACTGAATCAAATTATATTTCTTTAAAAACAGAGCTAGAACAAAAGCTTACCAACATTAATACTGTTAAAGGCCTTGACTTAGATGCCGCCGTAAAAACAGCTCAAGAAGCCAAAATAATTGTCGATAAAATGGTTAGTTTAAATATTCATCAACCAGATGTCTCCCAATACAAATCACAAATTGACTCACTTCTTTTCCAAACTGGTAGCGGTGAAGCCCTCGACCCTCAAGTAGTTCAAAATACTTCTTTTATCGTTAGTCAGCCGCAATTTTCTCGTTTATATTTTTTCAATAATAATTTATTTTTACTCGATTCATCAAAAGGTCGGCTTGACTCACTTAATCCTCAAAACAAATCAAGCCAAAATTTAATTATTTCCGAGTCTGTCAAATCTGCCACCCATCTGTTATTTAGCAACAATAGTCTGTATTTACTAAAAGATAATATATTAAGTTTAGTTGAAAAAAATAATCTTCAACCAAAATTTGATTTCAATTCAACCGGGGCTTCATTAACTATCACTGATGTTGATTTTTGGAACGGCTCTCTATATGTTTTAGACAATCAAAATCAATCCATTTGGAAACTGTCCCCAAATAGTACTGGTTTTTCGACTCCTCAAAAATGGTTAAAAAATGATGCCAAATTAGAAATTGGCACCAACTCATTGGCGATAGATGGCCAAGTTTGGGTACTCAATCATTCTGGCCAAATAGAACTCTATACTAGTGGAGTAAAAGATAAATTTAGTCAAAAGACAAACATAAATTTCACCAAAGCTACTTCTCTAAAAACCGACCCTGAAAGTGATTTTCTAATTTTTGGTGATAATTCTGAATTTATCTATGTTTATCG
>CAZRPX010000031.1:4711-6810 GCA_964602085.1 uncultured Gammaproteobacteria bacterium | reverse complement strand
CGGTTAATTTTTTGACTACTTGGTCAACTTGTTCGATTTTTTTAATGTTTGGCATATTTTAGAGCGTTAGAGCATTAGCGCTTTAGAGCTTTAGATAAAATTTATTAATTAATTAGAACTTATCCCGCAGTAGCGGGATTGTGTTTTAAGGCAAAATTTTTCACTTTCGTTTAAATTTTGACCTTAAAAAACTAAAAAAGCCTCAACGAAGTGAGGCGCAAATAAAACAAAAATAAATTGTTTTACCTCGGCGGGAATTACAAGTGGTCGCCTTCGCTAAAGCTTCGGCGGACTAAACCAGCTGTCTTCGGTTGATGGAGTGATTATAACAAAACGAAATAAATATGTAAACGGGGTGTTTTTAAAAGTAAAAATAAAATTATTTATAAAAAGAAAAGCCCGAGGTTACAATTTAATTATTATTGTAACGCTCGGGCGTCAGTCAGGTTATAGGGGTTTTAAGGACCAAGTGAAATAGTTTATTAGTTCATAACTAATCACGGCCATCAAGGTAACTATGGTTAGAAATTTATTCCCAAGACTAATTTTTTTATTTTTAATAAAAAAATTAACAGGAATAATTGGACTAACCCAAATTACCCCAAGGATGAAGAAAACAAATAGATATAGAATAATGACGTCTAGTCCAGTATTAAGTTGGGTAGTTCCATAAAGATAGACACCGCATAAAAAAAGGACATAAAAGTTTCGAAAAAATATAACCCAGTATGGTTTATAAATTCTAGAAATAAGAACAAATAAGTTAATAATAACCATGAACAGAATGGTTTTTTGGAGTAAGGGGTGCATATTATTAGAAAAAGCAAGAATTCCTAGGAGAAATACCGAAGAAACCACAAGAAAATCGGTGTTTTTGAATAACCGCCTTAAGAAAGTCATCATTTTTTACCCCTCCCATATTTTAATTTGTTTATGGTCGCCAAAAAAATAAAAAATCTATAAAAACCCTGACTGTAAAAGTGCAGGTGATTAATTTTTAGAAAGCAGGATTTCTAAATTGATCACAATATAAACAATATTTAATTGTTAAATATTGGTGTATTTTAACATAAATATGTTTAATAATCAAGATTATAGGACTATATTTTTGATAAAAAAGAGCCCGGGGTAATAATTTTGTTTTTGTAACAAGATTATTGCCTCGGGCAAATATCGGAATTATTTCGGTTTCGATTGACGACCGGGTTCATTCCGTTTGGTTAGGTGGTTTTTCTTGGCTTTTTTGGCAGCACGACGATCTTGACGACGACGTCCTTGAGGAGTTTGTGCCCGATTGTCGGATCCTGGAGTAGTAGTGTCGGTCATGGTTATTGGTACCTCCTTTATAATTTTAACTATTTGATTTGCAAATAGTTAAATCCAAGTAACCGTAGAAGTCCAGTTTTGAAACAATTGTTTTGTTTGAGACAAAATTGTCTAAAGTTGTGACAGCTACGAACCATCTTTTTGAACTCGGTATAATCTTCAATAAAATTGAAGTCATTATCGATTTGGTGCATCAAGTCCCAAAAACGCTGACAATCCTCTTTGCTTGGTTCAGCTACTTGTATCATAGCTTGAAACCCAAGTTCATAATCCCTCAATTTCTCAAGAGATTCTAAAAGAAAATCTACCATGATATAAGGGATATCAGTGTTATGAGAAGGAACCAAGATAGTTACCAGTTTACTTTCTCTAGACAAGAGTTAAAACCACCTTTCGTTTTTTTTTTAATTTCAAAGAGCAAGTACTTTGATTTGGGTTTATTATAAACAATAAATATAAAAAGTCAAATTATAGGATATGTTAGAGCAATAGAACTTTAGAGCTTTAGAACGTTATTTTGTTTGATAGAAAAGATTATAGTAAAGAAAAAAGCAATTGAGAAGAAGGGCAAATTAATGAAACTAAAGGAAAAGGATGCTGCTGCAATTAGAAAATTGATGACACAAAAAGTGTCTGCAGCAGCATCCAAGTGCGATAAGTTTATTAAATTGTGACTTGGCGAAGGTACCAGCCTTTTTTCTCGATAGCTGAGGTGAAGAGCTCCATGTGTTCGTCGTAATCACGACTAATTTTTATAGCTCCTGGCCTCATGG
>CAZRPX010000031.1:0-4611 GCA_964602085.1 uncultured Gammaproteobacteria bacterium | reverse complement strand
GCAATTAGTTTTGAAAGTAATGGTAAAAAAATTTCAGGGATGATAAACATCCCCGATAGCTTGCCTTCGTCCCGTAGTGGCGGGGTTGCGGTGGGTAAACCTGCAATTATTATGATTAGGGGTTTTGCTGAAAGTGAAGGGTATTTTATAGGTTCAGGAAGTTGGAAGGCAGCCGATGAATTGGCTCGAAACGGATTTGTGACAATTAGTTTGGATTTTTTGGGGTTTGGATTGTCGGATAATGAATCGAAAGATATTTTGGAGGCTAGATTTGAAAAACCAGTCAGTGTTTTAGATTTAATTGAATCTGTTAAAAAATTAAAATATGTTGACCCAGACAAAATCGGAATTTGGGCACATAGTAATGGTGGCCAGATTGCGGTATCGGTTTTAGAAATTACTGGTAAAAATTATCCGACTGTTTTGTGGGCTCCAATGACTAATCCATTTCCGGCAAGTATTTTGGAGACTATGGATGATAGTGAAGGGGGGCGGATAGTTAAAAATCGGATTGAGGATTTTGAAAAGGAATATGATAGTAAGTTATATTCAATCGATAATTTTTATAATTGGATTGAGGCGCCGATTTTGATTCATCAAGGGACAAGTGATGAATGGTGTCAAGTTAAATGGCAAGAAAATTTTAAAAAACAGCTGGAAAAATATAATAAAGAAGTGTATTTGGATATTAGAGAGGGAAGTGATCACAATTTAAAAGAGTCATGGGATGAAGTAATAAAAATGGATATTGAATTTTATAAAAATAAAATGAAAATTTAGCTCAAAACTTAAACCCTCTGTCCCACAGCTGTGGGACACCTCCCTTAAACAAAGGAGGCTTAAAAGGAAAAGTTCCCCTTTTTAAGGGAAATTTCCCGAAGGGACAAAGGGTTTAATTTTTATAGTATAATACGCTAATGCAGATATATTTTGTGGCCTCATCGAGATTAGTGGCAAAAGACGTAAGTTTGTATTCTAGACTGTACAAAAAAATATGTGAAGAACATAAAATGGTTAGTGATAAAGTTTTAAAATGGATAAAGACAGGGATAAAAGATTTAAGTAAAGAATCAATTGAAACCAAGAAAGAGAATTATTTAGATATCATAAAATGTATCAAAAAAGCAGATATTGTGGTTATGGAAATTTCAGGTCATAGTGTGTCGATGGGCTTCATTTTGAGTAAAGCCATGGAAGAAAATAAACCAGTGATTGCTATGTACACTTCAGATATGGATCCGGTATTTGTCAAAGGAATTGTAAACTCAAAATTAATTATGGCAGAATATGATAAAAATAATTTGGAACAGGTGATATCCGACTCAATTAACAAAGCCAAGTGCTTGGTGGATATGAGGTTTAATTTTTTTGTTAGTCCTAAAATTTTGAATTATTTAGATTGGATAGCTCAAAAAAGGATGATTCCAAAGTCAGTATTTTTGCGAAACTTGATTGAGAGAGAAATGAAAAAGGATAGGGAGTTTAAGGGTTAGAGAGGTGTTGATTGTAAAATTTTTCTTTAGTTTTTTGCCACCACCTCGATTGGCGACAGAGTTTTGAGGAGTCGGATGGGTTGTCTAAAATAGTTTTGACTAATTCTTCTAAATAAATGGTGTTTTGAGAACCTTTGACCAAGATCGTTTCACCCCCTTGAATTTGATTTTTTAGGTAACCCTCTGCTTGCCACCAGTAGAGAAATTTTTGTGATTTTGAACCAAAGTATTTCTTGGTTTGAGGGCCAACAGATATAATTTCATCGGCAGATTTGGTAGCAATTTCGTAAATACGGCGATGCTCAAAAGGTGCAGACTTGCCTAGTTCTCGCATATCGCCTAAGACGGCAATTTTTCTGGTTTTAAATTGTGAAAGAAATTTGAGTAACTCTTGACAAGCTAGTGGGGATGAATTGTATGAGCTGTCAATTATTGTAGTATTATTAATGCCTTTTAAAATTGAGGAACGAGATGGGGGAAGAGTAAATTTATTTTGAATGTTTTTGATAGCATCTGAATAAGAAATGTTAAAAAGTTTAGCCAGAGCAAGTGCCGCCCCAAAGCTAGTTTGATAAATTGGTGGTAAAAATAGGTTGTCAAACTTGATATCAGTTGGGGATATTGAAAAAATATTTGAATTTTGGGTATATTTTTTGACAAGTTTGTCTTGGCTGTTGATAATGGCAACTTTGGCTTGATTGACAAGTTTGGCTTTTTCCTGAGCAATTTGGTCAAGTGAAGAAAATGACTCTAAATGAACTGGACTGACGTTTAAAAATATACCAATATTAGGCTTGACAATTGAAAGTAAATAATCCATGTTTTTAGGCCAAGCAATTGAGTCAATACCCATTTCCAAAATTAAGACGTCGTAACTTTTCCAATCAGTTAGATACTTAATTGGTGCTAAAAATAAAACTTTAAGCCAGGAAATTAAACTATAGTTTTTTATTCTTAAATTAAGAATACTTAGTGGAATACCTGATTCAGAATTATAACCATTATTAGTTTTGACTTTAAAATTGGTACCAAAAATAGATTCACAGGCAATCAAGGTCGAACTTTTGCCAGCAGAGCCGGTGATGCCAATGATATCAAGTTGTTTGTGTTTTCTTTTTTGAAGAAATTTAATCTTGCTAATTTGAAACTTAGCAAAGAATCGAAGATATTTTAAAACTAAATTTGAAAAATATATTTTCACTAAGGATATTTTATCAGGTATAATGAAATTTATATGCAAAAACTAAAAGTACTATTGCTAATGGGGGGTGGTGGCTCAGAACATGAAGTTTCTTTGTCTTCTGGCCAGGAAGTTTTGAAAAATTTTGATTTGGAAAAATATGAAGTGATCAGTATGGTAATGAAAACACAAGATTTGAATATTTTAAAAGTAAAAGAGATTGGCCCAGATGTGGTTTTTATTGCTTTACATGGTGGAGTAGGTGAGAATGGGACAATTCAAAAAATATTTGAAAATGAGGGAATTAAATTTATTGGTTGTGGGTCTGAGGCGTCTAGTTTGGGAATGGATAAAGTTAAATTTTTAGATTTGATTGATAAGGCAGGAATACCAATTCCAAAAGGTTTGATAGCTAAAAAAGGTGAGTTACTCGATTTGGATGAAGTTAAAAGTTTGGGGAATAAATGGGTGATTAAACCAACTGGTCAAGGGTCAAGTGTTGGAATAACCATAATTGATGATTTAAACAAACTAGATGGGGCTTTAGAATTGGCATTTAATTTTGATGATAGAGCAATTATTGAAGAATTTTTAGATGGGGTTGAAATTTCTTCTGGGGTACTAGGAAATCCTTCCGCAAACTCAGGACAAGTCATAGCTTTGCCAATAATTGAAATATGTCCCAAAAACACGTTTTTTGATTATGAAGCAAAATATACTAGTGGTAAATGTGACGAAATTGTTCCAGCTCGATTGAGTGATGAAATTACTAAAAAAATTCAAGAATATTCGTTAAAAATTTTTGAACTAACTGGGGCGAGAGGTTTTATTAGGGTTGATTATATTGTCAAAAACGGAAGTGATCCAATAGTTTTGGAAATGAATACAATCCCAGGGTTAACTCCAAACTCATTGTTACCCAAAGAGGCAAAAGCCGCAGGGATAGATTACCCCAAACTTTTGGATAAAATGATTGAGTTGGCAATGGAATAAATAAAAAATTGAGGTGAATAAGATTATGATACAATTTAGATGTATGAATGAGAAAAGAATACCTGTGTATAGTTACATAATCAGAGGAGCGCTTTTGGGAGCGTTATTAGGCCCAACAATTTTTTTGATACCATTTATTGGGCCATTGCTTTCTTTGCCATTATTTCCTTTGATGGAAATTTATGATTCTGTAATCCCTGGAGAATTTATGTTTACTGGAAAACATGTAGAATATGGTTTTATGTGGATATCACTTAAAACAAATGAATCGTACATTTTTTTTGCTAGTTTTTTTGCCTATATAGGTGCAATAACTGGATTATTGATTAGAGTTTTTAAATTTTTGCCACGAAAGGCAATTTTAGGGATTTTAATAACAATAATATTATTATGTTTTAGTTATTTATATAAGTTTATTAGATAAGATGATTGTGTTGGCAATGAAATAAAAAGCGGTTTGCTAGCAGTAAGTAACTTTTAGTAAAACAAAAAAACTCTCCGAGAACCGGAGAGTTTTAAAATTAAATTTAAAAAACTTTTATTTTACCTCGACTTTAACACATGGGCCCATGGTGGCACAGAGAGCTAATTTTTTGATTTTATTAGACTTGATTACCTTGACAAGTTCGTCAATGTTGGCGGTTAATTCTTCAACTGGTTGAGAAACTTTTCCAACAACGATATGAACAACAGGAGCTTTCTTTTCAGTTTTTATCATAGTCTTGGCAGCTGATAGACGTTTAACAGCCGTTTCTGGGTCGTCGGTTAAGGTCCCATTTTTTGGATTTGGCATAAGTCCTTTTGGCCCTAAAACACGAGCAAAAGGTAACAATTTTGGCATGGTAGCTGGACTGGCGATGATAATGTCAAAATTAACCTTTCCTTCTTTAATTTCAGCCAAAATAGTGTCGTTGAGAATAACGATTTTTTTACTGGCAGTTTCTA
>CAZRPX010000030.1:0-6910 GCA_964602085.1 uncultured Gammaproteobacteria bacterium | reverse complement strand
ATAAATTAGAACTAACCAAATAGGAATTGACACAAGTTCTATTGCTACACCTAACTGGCTCAGAAACAGAATGGGTAAAATAATGACAGAACTTTCATTTGAGCAAATAGAAACATTCTATTTAGAAACCACCCTCAAGGAAACACTTCGACTTATGGAATTAACCGCAAGTTCTATGTCGTATAAAGAAGATGAGTTTGAATTGTTTGCGTCTAAATATCAAAGGGCTCAATCAATTCAAGAAATCTACGATATAATACAAAAAAGATCTTTATTACGCAGCTCTCAAACTGATCGTTATTTTAGAGATAATATTTCTTCTGAATACAAATTTGGAGGAAACTTAACTGAAAACGAGATAAATACAAAAGATAATACCGAAAAACAAATCCAAAGTTTAAGAGAATTTAATTATCATAAACCAAGAACAAATAAAGGTAGATACCGGTATTACGAGGCTTTAGGTATGTAAAAATATGCCAAAAACGACAAGTGAAGAAATATCTGTAATTATTGTTTCTTATAATTCCAACGACACAATCTACAAATTATTAACATCGCTTAAACTAATTGATACCTGTATATCAGAAATAATTATTATTGACAATAATTCTGTTTTTTTTTATAAAGATAAAATTAAAAATTTATCTGTAAAAATTAAAATTATCGAGAACAAAAAAAACATTGGTTTTGCCAAAGCAGTAAACCAGGGAATTAGGATTTGTAAGTCGAACTATGTCCTTTTATTAAATCCAGACACATATTTAATTGATAGATCAATTATCAATTCTTTTAGAATAATTAAAAAAGACAGTAGAGTTGGAGCAATCGGAGGTAAAATCTTAAACGAAAAATTAAAAAATAATTTTACTGCCAATAGTAAACCTTCATTTTTAACTGGCTTGTTTGAATTTACAAATCTTAAAAAAATATATCCAAACAATAAATACACAAGTGATTTTTGGATAGAAAAAAACAAAAAAATTAATAAACCCATAGACGTGTCCTCTTTGTGCGGAGCTTATTTATTATTTAGGAAAAAAATAAATAATAAACTAAATTTATTTAATGAAAAATATTTTTTATATTTAGAAGACATCGATTTTGGAATAAAAATTAATAATCAAGGTTACAGAGTTGTTTTTGACCCTGATTCACAAATAGTTCACATTGGCGGTTATAGTACTAATAATAAATACAAAACTAACTTAAACGAGTGGTATAAATCAAGAGAAATATTCTTTAAAAAACATCTAAATTTTTTTGCCGGTATAATACTAATATCAATATTTAAAATTGAAAAAAATATTTTAAAATTTCGCAGCTTAATACAACATGAGTCAATTAATTAAACCCCAACTTTCCCTCCTCCTTCTCACCAAAAACGAATCAAAAAACATTGAAAAAAACTTTGATTGGTTAAAGCAATGTAAGTCTATAAAAGAAATTATTATTGTCGACGATAATTCGACAGACAACACTGCCAATCTTTGTCAAAAACTAGCTTCAAAAAATAGACAAGTCTATATTTTCACTAAAGAACTAAACAACGACTTTTCTGCTCAACGCAACTTTGGTATTTCAAAATCTAATTACAATTGGATATTATGGCTAGATGCCGACGAAAAACCCAGTAAAAAATTAATCAGTTTTTTAAATCATTTCGATACTCATCAATATAAAAACTACGCCTTTAAAAGACAAGATTTTTTTTTAAAACATAAACTCAAATACGGAGAAACTGCTTATCTGTCTTTTAATCGACTTTTTAACAAAAAATACGGAAAATTTATCGGTCAAGTTCATGAAAATTGGGAAACAAAAAAAACTGTAAAAAATACCAAATATACAATATTTCATTACTCTCATCCAACCATTAAATCTTGTATCCAAAAGATAAATCTATATTCTGATATTCGCTCAAAAGAAATGTACCAACAAAACGAAACTACTAATATGTTCGAAATAATTTTTTATCCAATTGGAAAATTTTTACAAAATTATTTTTTTAGACTTGGTTTTTTAGACGGCACTCCAGGAATTATCATGGCCTTATGTATGAGCTTTCATGTATTTTTAAATAAAGCGAAATTATGGCATTTATACAGACAACAATTTTAATTTTTACTTTTTTTGCTTTTTTTATTGGCCAAATTTTTCGTATTAGCTTATTTAATGTAACTTTCCCATTAATAGATTTAGCTATTGCCACTTTGTCGTTGCTTAATTTTTTCCACCACCTCAAACAAAATAGGTTAAAAATAAAAAATAAATATTTCTTTTATTTTTTAGTATTTAGTTTATTAATGTTGTCCTTCAGTCAATATACATTACAAATTTTTTCCTTAACACCATTTTTTTATCTACTTAGATTAACATTTTTATTATCTTTATTTATCTTTCCCCTAAGTTTAAACGATAAATATAAAAAAATTTTTATCATCTTTGTAATTGCCAATGTTATTTTTGGAGTAATTCAATATCTATTTTGGCCTGATTTTACTTACTTTAATATTACTAATTGGGACCCTCACTTATATCGTCTAATCAGTACTTATTTTGACCCAACTTTTACTGGTTTAATTTATCTTTTTTTACTAATAAAATTATTTTTAGACAAAAAAATACCTTACCGCAGGCCATTGATTGTATTATCTTATTTAGCAATGTCTTTGACTTATAGTCGTTCAACTTTTTTGTCTTTTTTATTTGCTTTTGGTTTTATTTCACTTTCTCAAAAAAAAATTAAAATACTTTTAATTAGTACTTTATTAGTTTTTATTACTTTAATTCTCTTACCTCGACAACCAGGAGAGGGGACTAAACTAGAAAGAACCTCGTCTATCTACGCCAAAATTGAAAATTACCAAGAAGGTTTTAAATTATTTTTAACTTCACCACTTACTGGCGTCGGCTACAATAATTTACCAATTATTCGAAAAATTGATCCAACGTCGCATGCAATTTCAGGTTATGATGGTAGCTTGTTAACCATTTTAGTCACCACAGGAGTTATTGGGGTCGCCTTATTTGTTTTTGGATTTTATACTTTTTTTAACCAATCAAATTTGTTAAAAAAAACAATGTTAATTAGTCTATTAGTCCACTCTTTATTTGCTAATTCTCTTTTGTATCCTTGGATATTACTATCACTTGCTTTGTTTTAGAGACTATATGTTATTGAAATCGATTTTTTTGTTTCGTTGCCAGCATCATCTCGGGCAATTACAACTAAGTCGTTTTTGCCAATAGTTAACTGCCATTTTTCTTTAAAATCACCATTGTCATCAACTTTTACTATCTTGTTATTAATTAAAACACTGCTACCCTTATCAGTTTTCCCCACAATATCAAAATCAATAGAATCAACCGACAAACTTTCTTCACTTGGATTAGTCAGTGTCAAAGATGGAGCTACTGTATCATAAACCACTTTGATTATTTCAGACTCATCACTATTTCCAGATTTATCAGTACTGGCAATTGCACTAAAATAATTATCTCCAGCGCTTAAATCTATTTTGTCAAAAAGGAAATCTCCATTTTCTGACACCTCAGTAGAACCAATAGATATCTCATTTTTATACAATTCGACTTTTACTTTTGCTTCAGCAAAGCCCTTAATTTTTATAGTAGCGCTATTTGTTGCCTCAAAATCCCTAAGTATTCTTGGTGCTAATGGTGGCATTATTTTTTCTTCAACAATGCTATTTTTTTTGTTTTTACCTTCACCTAAAAAAATTGAAAATTTAACCAATAAAGGTAAACCAAACAACAAAACTAACAATCCCAAAACTATTGTTAATAAACCCAAAAAAATTGTTTTTTTGGTCATTTGATCATTAGTTTTTCTGTTTAACCTTGATCTTTTAAATTCAGCCATAATATATTAAAGTATAACATTTTCAATCTAACTATAAAAAAATTGATTGAGCCGAAGGGGAGAGTCGAACTCCCGACCCCAGCTTTACGAAAGCTATGCTCTACCAACTGAGCTACTTCGGCACTTGAGCGGCTAGAGGGAATTGAACCCTCAACCTATCCTTGGGAAGGATACATTTTACCGTTAAACTATAGCCGCAACATACAAATTATACAACAATCTACGCTGCAGAAACGTTTCTCGATTTATCGAAATTACGTTTCACACTTTAAAATTATAGTTTATTTCAAACTCGGAAGATTTAGAATCATCCCAATTTCTAAATTATTTGGGTTATTTAATTTTGATTTATTTTCTTGCCAAATCTTTGTCCACTGATAACCATCTCCATACGTCCTAACCGCAATTTTCCATAAACTATCATTTTTAAGAACTTTATATTCTGTAGTGCTAATTGTTGTTTCTTTGTTTGTATCAACTACAATTTCTTTTTTCTCAATTTTTGGTAAAACTATTTTTTGACCAGCTTCCAATAATGAAGCATTTTTCAAATTATTTATTTTCGCAATTTCTGTCCAAGCGAAACCATCGTTATATCTTTCAACCGCAATTTTCCATAAACTATCATTTTTTTCCACCACATACACGTCTTTTCCATCAACCACAGTTCCATCTTTAGTAATAAAATCTTCCTCGCTAATATTAATATCACTTATACCAGGGACAGCCGTATTTCCTTTCCCTTTTTGAATGTAATTATAGATTAAACCAACAACCACAACCACAATAACTAATCCCAAAAACATACTTACAAGCTCTTCGGTGGATTTAAAATATTTTTTAATAAGTCGAGAAAATTTCATATAAAATAAATCGCATAATAAATAATTATTAAAACAATTTACTTTACACCTTTTGGCCCCTAATTGCAATTACATCCACAAGTGTATTATCTATCTTTCCAACAAATCTACGCATATTTTCCGCAAAAGCAAATAATAAATCTTTGTTTAACCTATATATTCTTTGTTTTCCCTTAATTTCGTTTTTTACTAAATTTGCTTTTTTCAAAATCGATAAATGGCTTGATAGGGTAGCCTGACCAATTTCAAAATTTGTCAAAAGTTCATTAACCGACAAGTTTTTATCTTTTAATAAAGTTAGAATTTTTCTTCTATTTTTATCAGCCAGGGCTTTAAATATTTTATCCATATTTATATTATATCGATATATATCAATATATACAACCACGATTATCTTCTTGATTATTAAGCTATTATTTAAGACAATATCTTACTTATGAAAAACTATGATCTAAAACAAGAACAAACTTTAGTTATTGTTAAACCAGATGGTGTTCAAAGAGGTTTGGTTGGAGAAGTAATCAAGCGATATGAACAGTGTGGTCTTAAATTAGTCGGACTCAAGATGGTAATTCCCACAAAAGATATGGCACTTAAGCATTATTCAATTGACCCCGAATGGGCAATTAAAAGCGGGACAAAAACCTTTGAATCATATAAAGCCAAAGGATTACCACTTCCAGGTAAAGATCCGGTCGAATTTGCCGAAGGAATTAGACGAAAATTAACTGATTTTATGAGTAGCGGACCTGTAGTTTCTATGGTTTGGCAAGGTATGGGAGCTGTCTCAATTGTCCGTAAAATTACCGGTTCCACCGAACCATTAACTTCATTACCTGGCACTATTCGTGGTGATTACACAATTGATTCATACACTGCTGCTGACACTGACAGCCGAGCGGTTCGTAATATCATTCACTCTTCAGGGTCAGTTGACGAAGCCAACAAAGAAATTGCTATTTGGTTTGATAAAAAAGAAATTTTGTCATATCGACTAGTTTCCGAAGAGATTATTTACGATGTCAACCTTGACGGTATTTTAGAATAAAAAAAAACGGCCAAAGCAACAAAATAAAAGTACATTAAGCACTTAATTTGTCGCCATGACCGTTATGGTTCATTCCATTCTCCTTATCAACTCTTTCATAGTAATTCTCCCTTCATTATATATTTGGATATTTTTGTACAGTTTGTTGTTATCAAAAAGCTTTTCTTTGATCCTTTGTTCGTATCTACTCAACTGGTTTTCGTTTAACAAATTACTTTTTGGAAACAACTTTTTCAGAGATATTGGTGAATTTTTTCCACATTCATAAACTTGAAATAAATTTTCCAAAGTTTTTGTCAAAACCAAGACTTCGTCAGAATTCAGGGTTTGTTTAAGTATAAATGAGCGATACACAATCAAAAACTCAAAATACTTAATTTTAATTAAAGGCCAGACAAACCCTTTGACCAAGTAAATGTAGAGAACCCAACCACCGATCAACAACAGGTAACAAGCCAGAGCAAGTCGTGGAGCTGAAGTTGTCTTTGTCAAACCAACCAAGTAATCCAACATATTTTCCTCCTAAATGTTCTCTATGACTCTTTATAATTTAAGTTTGTTTTTACCTATCACCGAAATTTATATTTTGATGAAGATTTGGAATCACCATCAAAATGCCATATTTCCTCCTTTTTTATTTCACAGATCTCCCTCCAACAAACCAAGATAAGCCACCAGGCTAATATTATGAATATTGATATAAACCGATATATTCTTGAGTCGGTTGTTGTCATTAATACCAAAGCAGCAACAAAAGGGGCAAACTTAAAAACCTTTTTTAGAGTTCTAAGCCAAGTCAAAACAATCCCTCCTATCATTTTTTAAAGTACCAATATATTAAAAAAGACAAACCAAACGCTGTGTTCAATTTATCTTGAAATATTTTTAGTATAAAAAATTTTATACTGTCCTATAATATCCTATATTCTTGTACTTGTCAATTAATATTACTAAAACTACAATAAACTCGTTTATTGTAATACTAGACAAATCGTATTTGATTTAGAAATTTATTTTATAATTCGACTTCTTAAATTTTTCGGTATTTTAACAAAACGGTCATAAAATTTTTTCTGATTTTCCTTTTTTCCATCCTCAAAAATTTCTGGTGTATCC
>CAZRPX010000029.1:2756-7009 GCA_964602085.1 uncultured Gammaproteobacteria bacterium | reverse complement strand
TTTTGTAATTTAATCATACTAAGACTATTTTAGTATGAGTATAAATAAAACGCAATAATGAAATATAATTTAATTAAACAAGGGAGATTATTTGGTCAAAAATTAGATCGTAGTTAAGATTATTAAGATCGGTACTGTTAAAAATAATTATTTTACTTTTTAGAGCTAGTGGTGGATATTTACCCAAAAGCAAACTTTCTTTGAGTTCCTCATAATTACCAGTGTCGCAATGGCCAGGATGGCGATTCCCCGATTCAGAACGTTGCTTAAATCTTTCAAATAATATTTGGCCATCACATTGGCACATTATTTGAACGGAGCGATAATTATATTTATTAAGACGAGGTGATAAATGTTGACTTTCGAACTCAGTTTTAAAATTACCCTCAATAATGATTGATTGTCCGGTGGCCATAAGTGAGTCAAGAATATAGTGCATAATAGAAAAACTAGCAGAGCCTATTTTTTTTGACCATTCCCTATCTTTCCAGCCAACAGTGTCAAAAAGAATTTCTTTGAGACTATCTTTGGTGATTAAGGGTAAATTGAATTTTTGAGCAATTGATTTGGCAAGAGTTGTTTTGCCACTGCAAGGAGGACCAGAGACAATTATAAGTAATGATTGCTTCATTTAAATTAGTATAACGAATTGGGGGGTGATTTTAAGGTGGATAAAATGTTAGTATATTAGTCATATGAATAATAATGATGACGTCTGTCCAAAATGTGGATCTCCACTTAGTCCAATTAGTGAAACATCAACTGGAAGAAAACTTCAAAGATGTAGCCAGGGCTCCTGGAACCCGCAAACTCACAAAAATGAAGGTTGCGATTATGTGAAATGGCTGGAAGTGGAGCCGGTAGAGTTGGAAGAAAAATGCCCTAAATGTGGTGCTAGTTTAGTCCTTCAAGTAACCAGATTTGGTAAAAAAATGAAGAAATGTAGTGCTGGGAGTTGGGATAAAGAAGCTAAAAAAGTAGTTGGCTGTGATTATGTTGAATGGATAAACGGAACAACAGAATCTCTTGATGAAAAATGCCCAAAATGTGGTGAAAATTTGGTCTTATATACAACCGCAAATGGAAAAAAGATGAAAAAATGTTCAACCTCGGGGTGGGACAAAGAAGCTAAAAAAGCCACTGGCTGTGATTATGTACTATGGCTTAAAGCGGGACAAACAGTCAGTGATAATGGTGAAGAATTTTTACCACCAGAAGAATAAATTTTTTATATTTTAATATAAAAAAGATAATTAACATTAGAGAGTATCAAGCTATCTCTATAATCCACAATTATTGTCTGTTATCATAGAAGTAGCCAACCATTTTTTGGTGATTTTTGAACCTAAAATTTGACCTAGAATGTTATATTGTGGTTTTTGCAAAAGCAATATAATGTATGATATGTTGTTATTTTTTGATAATACTTTTTAATGACAAAAGAGTCTCTAAAAAGAGAAGTGGCAATTACTTCTTTTGGAGGCGTGGGTGGCTCAGTAACTGGTTCTTGTCATTTGCTTGAGAGTGGAAGAAATAAAGTGATTGTCGATATGGGACAATTTTTGGGCAGAGATGATTTGACTCAGATGAAGAATAAAAATGCTAGGGGTGATGAAGTTTTGAGTAAAATTTCTGAAGGTAATCCACCAATTTTAATAACCCATGGACATATTGATCATTTTGGGTTTTTGCCGGCTTATTTTCGTCGGGGACATAAACCAGTAGTGTACGCAACAAAAGAAACGGCTCAGTTGATGGAGTCGAGTCTGTATCGTTCGGCAAGGGCACAAAGAAAATTTGTTTTTAAAAACAGTGTTGCTTTTGACTCGGATGATGTGGCAAATACTATAAATAATATTCAAATAGTAGAACCATTTGAAGAAATACCTATTACAAAAGATAAAAAAATTAGTGCAACTTTTTGTTTGAACGGCCACACTCCAGACAGTACCTCTATCTTACTTAAAGATAGGTCAACGGGAAAAAATATCTTATTTACTGGTGATATAGGAAGACCAACCCAGTTGGTTACTGGTGGTTATAATCGATTTTCAGACAGATTTCCCCAAGACCCAATAAATATATTAGTAACTGAATCAACTTGTTTTCCGGATACTTCAATCCCATTTGAGGAAAGAGTGGCCATGTTTCAGAGAGAAATTAACACAGCATTTGAACGCGGAAGCCCAGTGTTGATGCCATGTATCCAACATAGATATATGGAAAATATAGAGATTATTAATAGAAGCCAAAAAGAAGGGAAACTTCCAAAGAAAATAGCTTTTTTCAGAGATGGACCGGCTTTGGCTGATATTAGTGAAATTTATAAGAATTATAACCCTGATTGTTTTACCACCAGCTATGGTAACAATCCAGACTGTTATAAGCCTGAAGATTCTAAGACTAGATTTAGGTTGGAGAATTTACAAATAATATTTGATCATGAAAAATCGATACTTTTTTCTCGAGATTTAGGAAAACAAAAAGGAAAAACAATAATTTTTACTAGTGGAGGAATGGGAGACGATGGCAGGGCGTTAAATTATCTAGAAAATAGTCACTACATAAAAAATTCAAAAAATACGGTTATTTTTAGCTGTTATCAAGTCCCGGGAACACTTGGAGCTGATTTGTTACAAAAACAAAGAGATCCTTGTTATCGAAGTGCTAGAATTGTAAAGTTGGAAGGGGGATCGAGTCATGCAACTGGAGCTGATGAAATTTTTGGGTTTCACCAAAGGTTTGATTTGACAGAGTTAGAAAGCGTCGTAATTGTACACGGAGAGAATGAATCACGAAAATTGATGGAAATAGAACTCCGGGAAACTGTTTATGGCGAACACGCGAGTATTAAATTACCAGATATTGGCGAAAGAGTAAATTTGAATTAAGAAACGACAAGTAGCCTCCCTCAAAGATTGCAAATTTCGAAAGTACGACCAGAGAATGACTTTGATTTAGTTTATTTAACTTCCTGAGGTAGGCTTTCACAAGCCTGACCATCTTTATTACCATCAAGACGATAAATATCTTTGTCTACCCCACCCATTTTTTGAAAGAATTTTTGAGCTTCGGGTTGAGTAGTAAAATCGTCACAGTTGTAATCACTGGCCTTTTTTCCCTTGGTGGCATCGGTAACAACATTGCCTTCTTTATCGTAAAGAAGGTTGCCAGAATCATCACGGGCGACCTTGGATTCTTCTAAAGAAGAGCCGCTAAATAATTTACCTAAGTCAAAATCGGTATTTGAAGCTTCTAGACCAAAAGCACCAAGTAATAATGCGCCGACTCCAATTAAAAGTGGTTTTAAAAACTTTTTTGTTTTGTCAGAAGCGTCGGCTAGGGGTTTGAATTTTGGAATTGCCATAGTTATTTACCAAATGGAATATAAAAAATAAGCGACCAAAAGAATCAGTAGACCAATAACGACCAAACGTAAGACTTTATTGCCTCTTAATTTGTTCATAAATTTATAATACCTAATCCAAGTAAACCATTAATAATTAGATAAGCGGCCAAAAGATAATTGATTAATTTTGGAAAGACTAAAATCAAAATTCCAAAAATTAGAGAAGTAACGGGTGTTAGGTTCATAATTTTTTTAATTAATAACTATATTAAGTATGTGGTTTGTTAGCTACAATGTCAAATTTTTTTATATTTAAAATTTCTGATGATGGACGAAGTAAGGGAGCCAGTTTAGAAGTAAAGACTGAAGGATCAAGCCAGACTTTTTCTTGTTCAGGGCGAAGAATTAAGGGCATGCGATCGTGAAGAGGTTTAATGTCAGAATTTGGCGGGGTGGTAATTATGGCAAAAGAATAGACTTCACGACCGCTGACTGGCTCCTCCCACAAATCATAAATTCCAGCAAAAGCGAAAAGAGGCCTGTCTTGAACTTCGATAAAATAGGGAATTTTTTGGCCATTTTCAGTCTTCCATTCATAAAAACCGTTGCTCGGGACTAAACATCGCTTAGTTTGGAAAGCTTTTCTAAAACCAATTTTGGTGGCTAAAGACTCAGATCTGATATTAAACATTTTATTACCAACTCCCCTGTCTTTGGCCCAAAAAGGAATAAGGCCCCATTTCATGGTCCAGACTAAAGTTAGACCTTCTTGTTTGATAATCACTGGCTCAACTTGACCGGGAGAAACCTCAATATTTTTGGGAAAAGATGGCAGTTGATTGACGACTCCAAAACGATGGTAAAAATCTTGAGTTAAATTTAAATTGTATCGACCACACATATA
>CAZRPX010000029.1:0-2656 GCA_964602085.1 uncultured Gammaproteobacteria bacterium | reverse complement strand
AAAGTTATAAAGTTATAAAGTAGAAAGTTAAGAAGTTATAATAAATTGTTCTAGCTCCTTTATATTACCAAAAGCAACTCGATCGACGACATTGTCTTGAGTGCCAAGCATCATGGCGGGAGTGATAACAAAATTACCCCATTTTTGGTTGATTTTGTCTAAAGCTTGAGTGAGATTGTTTTTTTTGATTAATTGATTAAACAAATCTAGTTGAGAAAAATTGGATTTAGTTAAATTAAAAAGAGAGACGGAAAGATTGGCGACAGGGAAACAATAAGGTGAAGATGTCATAATTCGGTAAGCAAATTTATAAACATCATTGGAGCTATAAAGTTGATTTTTGGCAAGACAACTATGGTGCCAGAAGGTGTGGTTTTTGTACAAAATAGCGAGATGGACTCCCCTAGCGGAATAACCAGCCGATCTCATTCGAAAACTAGATTTTTCAACTAATTTATGGAGAATTGGGGAAATATCTTGAGGTTGGGAAACATTAATTGGGAGAGAATACATGTTGCCAAAACTTTTGCGGCCGAACTCGACATCATCAATTTCCCAACCTCGAAGTCGGAGATACCAATAATAACCAAGAATTGATTGAAAGGCTGATTTGAGCTGATCGACAGAAGCGTGGTAAAAATCATTGAGACTGTAAATGCCAACATTGTTGAGTCTAATAGCACTGGCAGTTTTGATCCCATTTAAATCAACAAGGGATAATTTTGAATAAATTTGGTGGTAATTTTGATGATTTATTTCTTCTAGACCATCTGGTTTTTTGAGATTAGCGGCTAATTTGGCCAAAAAACGATTGGGCCCAATACCAATGGAAACGGTTAACCAATCGCCAATTTGAGACTTAATTTTTTGTTTTATTTCTTGACCAATTTGGTGAAGGCCCAACTTAAAAGAAGGAAAACCTTCGAAATTTAAAATAAATTCATCAATCGATTTTGGGGAAAAATTGCTGGTATATTGAGAAATTAGGTCACGAAGTTGGACGTGAATGTTTCTGTATTTCCAGGGATCTGGTTCAAGAATTTGAAGAGACGGGCAAAGAAGTTTGCCTTCTTTGACTTGCATCCCAGTTTTGATGCCCATTTTTTTGGCTTCAATAGAAGGAGCCAAAATACACCCTTTGGGAGAATCGTAGGCGACGACAGCAATCGGTCGGCCTCGAAGCAAAGGGTTGGCTTGTTGCTCGATAGTGGCGAAACAAGAGTTTAGGTCAATATGCATCAAAGTTGATGGTTTAAGATTGAAAGGCAGGTCTGCTTGAGAATGAGAAAATTTAGTCGGGCAAACCATCGGATACCTCCTCAAGCCGCCAAGATAAATTTTCGGTATTTAAGTTGAGGCGGAAAAAAGTTTCGCCAGCAATAACGGAAAAGATGTGGTGAAGGGTCCGACCGACCCGAAAATTATGATGGAGACCAACTTTGGTAACAGAATAAACTCGACCGTCCCAGCGAATTTTGAGGGGAGAAACTTTGGCGCCATTTGGATCGTAAATAGAAATGACGGAAACTGGAACATCAACTTTGAGATGCATGAAAAAAGTATACCCGAATAAAACACGAAGTACAAGAAGACAGATTTTTAGTTGGCCGAAGAGAAGTATTTAAAGGCCCAATACAAACAACCAAAAAAAACAATGATGCTTAAATATTTGAATATTTTTATAAATATATCCATAGTTAATAATAACTGGTTTTTGGGAGAAAATGTTATAAAATGATTTACTAAAAACAAATAAGATTAATTTAAAAAAAAATATATTAATCATGAATGAAATAGAAAAATACAGACAAAATTTTTATAGATGGTTGGTGTCTGGCGTGTTGCCTCAAACATTGTGGCGAACTAGTTTAGATAAAGAATCGAAAGATAGAATAAACGGGATAAATGATTTGGTCCACAATCAACGGCAAGATTTGAGTCTGGTTGTTTATTTTAATCACGTATCAACAATTGATCCGTTGTTTGCTGGAAATATTGCTTTTTGGATTGACAAAAAATGGGCAAAAAAATTGGTGGCACCAATGTCTTTTTCGAATACAGAAGAAAAAGAAGAGAATAAAAGTAATTTGTTGATGAAAAAGATTGTAGAGAAATGTGGAATAGAAACTCACCGGGTCATCCAAAGTTACCAAATAGATAACCCTGAGTATGGTTACTCAAAAATAGAGGCTTATAGACAAAACAAACCATTTTTACATAGATTGAAAGATTTGGGAGAACAAAAGATACCGACTTTAATGATAATCAGCCCCGAGGGCCATCGAACCGACGGAGCTTTGATAAAAGCCGAAGAAGGAATGGTGGTTGGTGGTAGTCTGTTAGCTCCAACACTGTTTGTACCAGTGGGAATTGAATACAGAGGTGAGATTAAAAAAGATGGTTTAAATTTATTTAAAAGAGTAAATTTGAATATTGGAGAAACTTATTTATTAGAACCCAACACTAATAATAAAGAAGTTTTTGGGATATTGATGAGAAATTTGGCCAACTCTCTACCCGTTGAAATGAGGGGTTATTATCGAGAAAGTCTGACTGATGTGCCTAGAAGTAGATAATATTTTTTTAGCGACAAGAATATAATTAATTATGATATTTGGCGGAGTGGTGTCTTTTGTGGTAGTCTTAAATATATGAC
>CAZRPX010000028.1:0-7388 GCA_964602085.1 uncultured Gammaproteobacteria bacterium | reverse complement strand
CTCCTTCTTGAAAGCCAATTTTTTGATCAATTAACTTTACTATTGGAGCAACACAGTTTGTCGTACAAGATCCATTTGAAATTAGTTTCTCGCCATTATAGTCGGTATTATTGACTCCCAAAATATATGTTGGTATTTTTGAATCTTTCGCTGGAGCTGAAATGATTACCTTTTTAGCTCCACCTTTTAAGTGGTTTAAGGCTTTGTCGTCTGTAAAAGCTCCAGTACATTCTAAGACCACATCTACTCCATAATCTTTCCATCTAATTTTTGATGGGTCCATTTCGCTTAAAAAGGGAATAACCTTATCACCGACCTCCAATCGACCAATTTCACCCGCCTTAACCGGGTCACTGTAACTAATTTTAGCCGGGAATCGACCATAAACAGAATCATATTTAAATTGCATGGCAAATGTTTCCATTTCATATTTAATAGTATTTATGGCGGCCACCTCAACATCATATTTTTCCATTAGAATTGCTCTTAAGACCACACTTCCAATTCGGCCAAATCCATTAATCCCGATTCTTATTTTTTTGTTTTCTTTCATAGTCTAATAATAAACTAAAGCTCTAAAGTTCTAAAGCACTAAAAATCTAAGCTAAGACCATGCTGGCAAATCTTCTTTAATCAATACCTCCAGCATTACTCCACCACCACTACAAATAAAATCAATTTTATCCGTTATCCCTAAATCTTTAATCGACGCCCCAGTATCTCCACCAGCAATTATTTTAAAACCCTCGACGTTAGCTATCGCTAGAGCAATTTTTTCTGTACCTTTTCTTGAATTTAATGACTCATATAATCCCATAGCACCGCTCCAAATTATTGTTTTTGAACTATTTATTATTTCGATAAATTTACTAATATCTTCATCACTTAAATCCAACCCATCCTCTCTCAATTTTGCAATTTTTATCTTTTCATTAGTAATTAGTAATTCGTAATTAGTAATTAATTTAGGCAATTTACCACCGATTAATATATGATCGGCAGTTTTTAATAGATCATCAAGATATTTTAGTTTATCTTCTTTGGCTCCCCCCAAAACCACAGTAATCGGTCTTTCTTGTTTGTTCAAAATCATTTTGATTTTTTCAACCTCTTCTGCAAAACTCAAACCGTAATAGGTCTCCATTTCTCGATGAATTATTACAGATGCACTTTCTCGATGGGCGACAGCAAAAGCATCATTAACATAAACCGACATATATCTCTTTAAAGCGTCAAACAAGGACGTATCGCCATTTTCTTCTTCTTCCCAAAATCGAACATTTTCAATAAAAACTATTTGATTATTATCAATTGCCATTGAAATTTTATCTCCATTTTTTATATCATCAACAAAAACACTTGTCAGGGTATCTTCGCCTCCAATTTCCAATAATTGCATCAATTCTAAATAAACCGGCTTTAGGGACAATTTTTCGTTATATCGGCTGGGTTTAGTTGGTTCCGTTTCGTTTTTGGTGGGGCGACCTAAGTGACCAATTATGGCTAATTTACAATTTTTTTCTAACAAATATCTTATCGTTGGGATACTTTTTTTTAATCTAATATTATCGAGAATTTTTCCATCATCTATTGGTAAATCAGTATCTAGCCTTAATATTATATTTTTACTTGTATTTATTTCTTCAATCGATCTAAGTGTTTTCATATTCTTTAATTTCATTGATTCTTCTAATAAATCTTTCTTCAGCCATAAAAGTTGTTTCCAAAAAATTCTTTACAATTTCTATATTGTCCTCATCATTTACAAAATCAGCCGCCAAGCACAAAACATTTATATCATCGTCTTCTCTAATTTTTCTGGCTTGTTTTTTTGTCATAGCCAAGGCCGCCCTGACACCTTTTACTTTGTTTACTGCTACTGTCACTCCAGCTCCAGACCCACACATTAAAATTCCAAGAGCTTTTTCTAGTACTATTTTTTCACCAAGTTTAATTGATATATCTGTATAATCATCGTCTAAATCTTTTTTTGGAGTCAAGTCTGTTACTGTCCAACCTTTTTCTCTAAGTTCTAAAACAATCTTATTTTTTAATTCAAAACCTCGATGATCGGCTCCTAAATAGACCATTTTCATAACATAAATATATCATTTTTGCTTTAAAATAGGTGGCATGGCTATAATTTATTTGAATAATAAAAAATTTGTTTACTCAGTTGCCAAAAAACCAATTTATTCTTTGAGATTAAAATTAAAAACTGCCAATTCTTTTGTCATTTCTTGCCCTCGACTAACCCCAAGCTTTGTTATTAATCAATTTATTAAAAAAAACCAAGATTGGATTATTACCCATTCAAAAAAAGTCCCCATCAAAAAAAACTTAAAAAATTTAAAAAAATTGAGTATATTAGACCAAACCTTTGAATTAATTTATGTTCATACTCAAAGAGACTCAATTATAGTTTCTGCTCAAGAAAATAAAATTTATGCCAATATCTCAAAAGACACCAATAAACATATCAGTTTGGTATTAGAAAAAAAACTCCGGCCGTTAGCTTTAAGCCTTATCAATAAAGAGCTTATATTTCTTAAAAACAAATACAAATTTGAGTTTAATCAAGTGACAGTTCGAAATCAATCATCTCGTTTTGGTTCTTGTTCTTCACGGAGTAATTTAAATTTTAATTGGCAAATAATATTTTTCCCCATGGATAAATTCCGACATATTTTACTTCACGAACTAAATCATTTAAAAATTAAAAACCATTCGTCGGTTTTTTGGAATCAATTAGCTATCTACGACCCTAATTGTAAATCTAATAATCTCTGGCTCAAAAAAGAGGGGACCAAATATTTCCTGTTCTAATAAATAAATTTGAAGTCATAATTTTTGAACGACTTTGAACGTGGGCAACTACATTCATTTTCCAGCGAAAAAATTCATGACGATAATTTATTTAATCTCTATTTCGATTCCCACCGGACAATGATCTGATCCATAAACTTCCGACATTATAAATGCCGATTTTAAGTTATTTTTTAATGTTTTATCAACAAAGAAATAATCAATTCTCCATCCTACATTCCTTTCTCTTGCCTTTGTGATTTGGTCCCACCAACTATAATTTCCTCCTTCAGGGTTAAATACCCTAAAGGTATCAATCCAATTATTTTCTTCCAATTTATCAATCCATTTTCTTTCAATTTCCAAAAAACCTGAAGTATTTGAATTTTCTTTAGGCCTAGCTAAATCAATTTCTTTATGAGCTGTATTTATATCACCACAAAAAATTACCTTTTCTTTGTTTTCTCTTAACTTGTTTATATATTTCAAAAAATATTCGTAAAAATCTATTTTGTATTGAAGTCTTCCTTTATCTCTTTTTCCATTTGGAAAATAAACATTTAGCAGGGTAAACTCATCAAATTTTGTAATTATTACTCGGCCTTCATCATCCCAATCGTTATCTCTATCACCAACAATTATTTTTTTTGGTTCTAATTTTGTAAAAGTTGCCACCCCGCTATAGCCAGCCTTTTGAGCTGGATTCCAATAACTTTTATATTCAATTGGATAGTCTAATCCAATTTCTATTTGCTCTGGTTTTGCTTTAGTCTCTTGAAAACAGTAAATATCTGAGTTTATTTCCCTCATTTTTTGCCATAATCCTTTTTTAACTCCAGCCCTTATCCCGGCCACGTTCCAAGATATTATTTTAATCTTCATTAATAGATAGTATACTTAATTTATGAATCAAAATAAAAATCTCCTCATTGTCTGTGCCACTATTATTTTATCTGTTTTAATTTTTTCACGCACTGGAATTTATATCAAAAATACGGGAGGGGTTGAATCTAATGGCAAAATTTCCAACACTATTTCTGTCACTGGTGATGGAAAAGTTAGTCTTAAGCCAGATATGGTTCAAATAAATATAGGTTTTCAAGAAACTGCCACAACTAGTAAAGAAGCTCTAAACAAGGTTAATACCAAAATTGATTCTACTCTAAAAATCCTTAAAGATAATGGTATTCCTGAGGCCGATATCACTACTTCCAATCTGAATATCTATACCGAATACGATTACTCCACTTCCAAGCGTCGGGTTATTGGCCAAAGAGCTTCTCAAAACCTAGAAATTAAAATTAAAAAAATTGACGCAAAAGCTTCCAAAGCGGTCAAAATTATTGACGAACTTTCGGCTATTGATAATCTTCAGATGAATGGCATTTATTTCGATATCGAAGATAAAACCGAATATTTTTCTAAAGCCCGAGAAATGGCTTTCAAAAAAGCCGAACAAAAAGCTCAAGAGTTAGCTAAACTTTCAAAAGTTAAATTATCCAAGCCAGTTTCTATCTCCGACACTACTTACGACGTCACTCCTGTTTATCGATATTCCAACGTGGCTCAATTTAAAGAAGCTAGTCTTTCCATCAATGATGCCGCCGGTGGTAGTCAAATTTCCAGTGGTGAGATGGACATAACTGCCAATCTTTCTATTCTTTGGGGAATTGAGTAAAGGTTGTTTTTTGGTATAATCAATCCACTATAAATACCAGTGGGAGCCGGACGGTTAGGCAATAGTCTGTAAAACTATCGTAAGTTGGTTCAACTCCAACCCACTGGACACTATATCTAATATCAACTAATTGTCATTGAATTCTAATTTTTTAGTTTAAAAAGTTTCACCTCAAAGCCAGACAAAAGTCTTTTTCGGTATATAACATGTTATATCAACACCTTGGTATAACTGTTTTAATACTTTTATATGAATCAAGAGATTGAAACTTATAAAAACAGTCTAATAAATAAAGCTTGTCAGCCTAAAAGTATTACAAGAGTGTCATTTAACGACTACAAAGACGATACTGATTTGGTATACGAAGGACAAGTTGACCCTTTTATCATTGATCGTAATAAAATTTTATGTAGTAAAGCATTTCGCTGTGAATCGGATAAAACCCAAGTTTTTACTAATCCTGATAGTCCATATATTCGCACTCGGGCCATTCATACCAGTGAAGTTGTCGCTACATCAAATTATATTAGTAATGTTCTCGGTTTAAACTCACATCTCACCGATGCTCAGGCTTATGGTCATGATCTTGGTCATGGTCCATTTGGTCATTTATTCGAACAAGTAAGTCAAGATTTAGGGGTTCCATTTAGACATGAAAGATTTAGTGGTATTATCGCCACTCAAATTGAGAGAAAAGGGAATGGTTTAAACCTAACAAAAGAAACTCTTGGGGGAATATTAGACCATTCAAGGGGTATTGGGGAATTAACAGTTTCAAAAGGGCCCAATGAAAACTTGGTTGTTATGTACAGCGATAAAATTTCTTATATTTTTTCCGATATCAACGATCTTCAACGACTAGGGTGGATTTCTCAAAAAGATTTGAAAACTATTAATGCTCTTTTTCCTGGTAATCAACGAGAACGTATTAATCAATGTATTTTTGCTTTAATTAAAGAAAGCGCCGAAAAAGGAAAAGTATCTTTTGCCGATTCACCCGAAGCTCAAAATTTTATCTCCATAAAAAATCTTATGTATGAGTATTATCGTAAGCTAAATCACAAAGATTTAGTCGAAACTATCAAAATTGTTTACGATTGTGTTGACCATATTCAGCAATTACAAAAATATGACCCAACTTTATTATTGGCACTTATGACTGATAGAGAACTCTTTAAATTAGGGTCAGTCGCTTCTTGTCGAAGAGTAAAACTCGAAGACTTAAAAACATTTGGAGTTTTTGAAACTATCGAAAATGGTTGTTTAGAAGGTAAAAATTATCAATATCTTAATTCACGCCTGGAATAAAATTGTAATATCTAGTTTAGAGTGCTATATATAGATATGATATGCCCATTTTGTAGTAGTAATCAAATTAGTGTTACAAATTCTCGTCCCACCAATAAAGGTACTCAAATTTGGCGTCGAAGAAAATGTTTAAAATGTCAAGAAATTTTTACCACTAGAGAAAAAATTGATATTTCATATGTTGTAGTCGAAAAACGCGACGGTCGCCGGGTCGAGTATTCTCATCCAAAATTGTACTCAGGTATCTATCATTCTTTTGTTGGTCGTAAAAAAATTGACCGAGGTGATGCCGGTCAAATAGCCGAAAACGTTATTCAAAAAATTGAAGAATTTATCGTTAGTCAAAAAATTAAAGAAATTAAGTCAACAGAGATTATTCGCCTAGTCGTCAAATTTTTAGCAAAACAATACCCCGATATAGCTCTTAATTATTATGCTCATTTTAACAATAGTTCTTCTCTTGATGAATATCTGAGAAAAATAAAATCAATTATTAAAAACTAAAGGACCAATTTTGCTATACTACTCTTGTGTATCTTTCCAAACTTCTTCTCCAGAATTTTCGTTCATATCAAAATCAACTATTTGAATTTGATTCAAAACTTAACTTAATTTTAGGACCAAATGGTAGCGGTAAAACCAATATTTTAGAGGCTGTATTTTTTCTATCATCAGGTAAGAGTTTTCGATCAAGTTCACAATCAAAATTAATTAATTGGAGTAGTTATTTTTCCTCTGTCCGTGCCAAATTAATTGATAATCAAAAAGATACTACAGAAATTGAGGTCCGAATTTCAAAAGATCCAAAATTATCTACTGGTTCAATATCTCGTAAATTTTTAATTGAAAAAGTTATTAAAACTCGTAAAAAATATCTCGGTATTATCAAAAACGTGGTTTTTCAACCTGAAGATATTCGTTTGATTACTGGCTCACCAACTCGTCGCCGTGATTTTTTGGACGAAATTTTCTTTCAAACAGAATGGCGCTATTCTTCCGCCCTGTCTCAGTATAATCGAGGCCTAAAACACCGAAACGAACTTCTCGATCAAATCAAGCAAAATTTAGCCTCTCCAAATGACTTATTTTATTGGGATCAAGTCTTGATTAAAAACTCTAAAATAATTCATGATTTTAGAATTGCTTTTGTTAAGTCTGTCAATACTTTTTTTAGTAACCACAACGACTCACAAATAAACACTATTTCTATTAATTACCGTCCTTCAATTTTAAATGAAGATAAGTTAAAAAATAATTATCAAATTGACCTAAATCGCGGGTTTACCCAGATTGGACCACACCGAGACGACTTTAGCCTTGATAATTCCATTTTTGGGGCATCCGATAAAAACTTAGCTTTTTGGGGTAGCCGAGGCCAGCAAAGATTAGCCGTTTTGGCTCTTAGATTAGCCCAGATCAATTTTTTAGAAGAAACTTATCACGACAAACCAATTCTTTTACTCGACGATATTTTTTCTGAATTAGATTTAGAACACCAACAATTAGTTGTCAAGGTTTGTCAAAAATATCAAACCATTTTTACTTCATCTGAACCTGATAGTATCAATATTTTGGGTAACGCCAAAATAATTCAACT
>CAZRPX010000027.1:0-7637 GCA_964602085.1 uncultured Gammaproteobacteria bacterium | reverse complement strand
GCCATAGCGTGTATTGTATACGAAATTAACCAATAAATCTAGCTTTTTTTGATTTGGACTTTTGATAACTCAGAAAGTAGCTTATTGTACTCCTTTTCGGCTTCGACAAGTTCAAGTTGTTTTTCTTGTTTTTCAAATTGAGAAATTTGATGACTAAGAAAATTTAGCCTATCTTTTATAAAAAATGAATCAAGTTGAGTAATAGTTTTTTTAATTTCTGACAAACGTTGGTGTGATTCAGTTTGGCTCATAGTGGAGTCAAGATAAATTGACTGAAAAGTTGGTCGGATTTCTGGAGACAAGAGAGATTCAAAATTTTTTGGCTCAAAATCTTCAATTTCAAGTAATTGTGTGGCAATAGATTGAAAACGATGATCAGAAAGTCGAGAAAGTTGGATTTTTAGTTTTTGGGATAATTTGACGGGGTTTTTGGCGCCAAAAACTAAGGTTAAAAGTAATTGTTCAAGTTTTTGGGTTTTGGGGGAATCTAAGGTTGACTGGGCTTCTGGTTTTTGGGTTGAAGAAGTATTAGTACGGATAAACCCTCCTTCATCCTTCGAGCTTCGGACGGGCGCGTATTTTTTGGACTCTTCAATAATTGACTCATGACTAGAATTTAGTTCATCAGCTAATTTTTGAAAATAATCTGATTTGATAACGGAATTTTTTATTTTTACTAAAAAAGGTAACACTACTGAAAGGATTTCTTTTTTGCCTTTGACAGTTTGAGGGTCGTTGGCTTTGATTTGAGATTGAATAATAAAATCCCAGACAGGGATGGCTAAGTCGATTTGTTTTTTGAAATAATCTAAGTCTGACCTGACAGCTTCGTCGGGGTCTTTGTATTTGTCACCTAAAATCAAAACCTTAATATCAAACTCCATAGAATCGGCCAATTCAATACTTTTTTTGGCGGCATTATTACCGGCAAAATCTGAATCGAGAGCCAAAATTAGAGTGTCGGTAAAACGGCGTAAAAGCTGAAGCTGGTCTTGAGTAAAAGCAGTGCCTTTGATAGCTATAATATTTTTGACTCCTGATTGAAAAGGAGAAATCATATCAAACTCCCCTTCGGTTACTAAGACATAATTTTGGGTTTTTATGGCCTCTTTGGCTAAATGAAGACCAAAAAGATTTTGACTTTTTTTGTAAACTTCGGTTTCGGGTGAATTGATATATTTGGCGGAATTTTGGTTTTTGCTGGTGGGTAAAATTCGGCCAGAAAATCCTAAAATTCGACCTCGATAATCAGAAAGAGGAAAAGTTAGACGGCCTTGGAATCGATCGTAAAGACGAGAATTGTACTGACTCTGGCCAAAAGTGCCAGTGGCAATTAAATCAGGAATTTTATAACCCTTTTTGGTTAAATAATTTATCAAAAGATTGGGGTTTTCGGGAGAATAGCCAATATTGAACTGTTTGATAGTTGAGAGAGTAATACCTCTATCTTGGACATAATCTAGGGCTGACTTCCCCAAAACATGAGAAGTGAGAAGATAATTATAAAATTTGGCGACTTGGGTATTTATCTCGATTAAGACTTTTTTCTTTGATTCTTCTTGGGTAACAAATTCGCTTTTTTGAAGAACAATCCCAGCCATTTGAGCGAGTTCGGTTAGAGCTTCACGAAAATCAATCCGCTCGTATTCTTGTAAAAATGTAAAAACATCGCCTGATTTGCCACAACCAAAACATTTGAAAATTTGTAATTCTTCTGAGACGGTGAAAGAAGGAGTTTTTTCGCCATGAAAAGGACAGCAAGCTAGGTGATTGTGACCACGTTTTTTGAGAGGGAGATAGCGGTTGATAACATCGACAATGTTGAGTTTTTGTTTGATTTCGTCGACTTGGTTATCCACAAGGTAATTATAGCAATAAGTTAGTCAGATTTTCAGTTTGTCAGATGATTGGTAAAAAATGTCATTGCGAGGAGTAAAACGACGTGGCAATCCCAACGAGATTGCTTCTCCGCCAGATGGCGGATCGCAATGACGTGTTTAATACGCAATGAAATATGCCTAATGATTTCTGTTAGTGATAAAGTCGTGCCAGACTGGAGTTGAGAGCGGAAAGGTTATCTGTGCCATTTGACACTTTCTGGTGTAGTAGTGAGTTGGAGATAAGGGTTGACGGTATGGATGGTTTTGGCAATTAATTCGGGTAATTGATCCATTGATTCAACCTTAGTCTCGATAACTTTTGTTTCCTTAATGTCAAAACGCTCAAACCTAGTGCCACCAACAAAAAGATCGTCGCCTCTTTTTTCTACGTAAACACTGTTAGGTTTAATATAAGAATAAGTATAGGCGTCATCATTAAGCTCTTTTTGGGCACCAAAGAGAAGTGTAATGCTGGTGGTTTGGTCGCCATACCGGATAATAGCAGGATCAACTTTTTCGGTGTAATATCTCATCCGAACAAAACCAAAAGGAAACTCTGTCCTGGTATATTTTTCATGCCTATAATAAACAACTTCTCCTTTTTTTCTAATCTCTTCCATAATTGGAGTTACGCCTAACTCACTCATAACTTTTTGACTTTCTTGGTATTGTTTTTGTTTATTTTCTATCTCTCTTTGCAGTTTATCCCTGTCTTGGCTCTGTAACTTTCTGAGCATTTCTGAAACGGACTGGTCAGATATATATTCTTTACTCATATACTCTGATTATAGGATATATTTGTCGAAAAATCAAGTTTCTGAGGGTTTAATATTGACGATTAGTGATAAAGTCGATGCCAGACTGGAGCTGAGAGCGGAAGGGTTCGAGGGACAAAAACTTTAATTGAGTGTCAAAAATTTTTCGGGCTTGAGCAGAATATTGACTGGCCAATTGACGACTGTAGTCGAGACTACCAAAATTTTTCATTTGATCGATAACCCAGCTGATTTCACTTTCGGTTTTTTGATGACGAGGCTTTAATAAAATTTCTTGAAGTTTGATTTTGTTGACAATATCAATATGGTTTAAAAGATGAACTAACATAATTGTCCGCTTGCCTTCGTAGATATCGTTACCAATTTGTTTTTTTTGACCACCAAAATCAGAAGTAAGATCGAGTAAATCATCGATTATTTGAAAAGATCGGCCCAACATAACACCAAAATGATAAATCGATTCTAGTTGAGAATCAGTGGCCCCGGCAAGAATAGCACCCAAACGCATAGGCCCAGCAATAGTGTAATAACCGGTTTTACTTTCGAGAATTAATAAAATATCCTCTTCGGTTAGATCAAAACGATTATCTTCGGTCCATTTGATTTCAATAGTTTGACCGAGGATAGTTCGATTAATCATGGTAAAAAATTCCTGGTGAATTTTTTGAGCCAGAATTTTGTCTAAAGTAGAGTAATTTTGCGATAAGACTTGCCACATAAGAAGGTGAAGGTTGTCGCCAGCATTGAGGGCGAGTGGGTTGCCATAAATTTTTTGGATAGCGGGTAAACCACGACGCTGTTCCGATTGGTCTTCAATGTCATCATGACTAAGAATCCAGTCTTCTGAAATTTGCATGGCGGCAGCAGTGGGTATAGCTAATTTTTGATCAAAACCCATAGATTCGGCGGTGAGAAGGACTAAAGATGGGCGAAGATATTTACCTTTTCGACGAGGATAATCGGCGACCATGTCAAAATGAAAATCGACTAAAGACTGATATTTGGGGTCGATACGACAAAATTTGGGAAAATCTTTGATTTGGTTAAGATTGGGTTCGATATGAGACCAAACTAAGTTTTTGTAATTGTTTAAGACGTCAAGGAAATTAATTGGTGACGACATTGGGTGTTTCATTTTTTTTAACATTTTTTGAACCAAGAGTAACTAAGCGGCCTAAGGTATAAGGATAAATCATATACATAACTTCAAAGGTAGCAACTGAAAGTTCAAAAGCTGAAGGGATTTGGTTGGTAATAAAGAAAGCACCGCCACCTAAAACGAGAGCATTTTTGAGACTGGTACGCATTTTTTCACGAAAAACTTTGGAAACAATTTTTGGGTCAATGCCGGCTAATTTGGCAACCTTGGCGTCGTTGGAATTGTTTTTGTAACCAGCATGTATGGTGGTAAAAAAAGTACCAACGGCGGTTACAAAATTCATGGGGGTGTTTTGGCGAGTAAGATCGACTTTGAGAAGAAGCCCTTGAAAAGCGGTGGGAATGTGGCGAAGGAGAAAAATAATCCCAATAGTCAGGACTCCACCAAAGCCACCAACAGTGGCTAAAAGCCGGTTGTATCGAATACGGGCATAAAGAATTTTTTGGTTTCTTTTGAAGATAAAGCGAACCAAGCGCCAAATAAGACGGAGACCAATTAAAAATAAAACAGCACTACCAATAAAGGTAAAAATAGTGTTCCAAGGTAAGGCGGTAGTTTCGGTTATTTTGAAAAAAGGAAATTTAAAAATGGTCCCCTTGAGGGGGTATTCTGGATATGGAACCCATTTGTATAAAAATTTGGCCCGGTCAAGAGGTTTGTTGTAAAAATCAACTAAAAAAATACGTCCAGCAGAAAAGAAAGCAATCGCATTGACAAAAAAATTAAAGATAAAAAAGACAATTGCACTATTCCCTTCTTTGACTTTTTTGGAAAATACCACTAATTGCTGTTTTTCTTCAGTTTTGTCTAACTCATCTTCAAAGTCCTTGAGAGGCTGATCAAGAACATTACCAATAAGCCGAAGAGGCATGAAGAGAACGTTTTGAAGGACTCCAATAAGCAAAACAGAAAGCCAGATTTGGTGGGTGACATAGTAAAGAGAGAAGAAAATACTTGTATAAAGTCGAAAACTGCCGCCGCGAAAAAACCAGATAAAAAGATAGATTAAAAAGACAAGCAAAAAAGTAGTAAGTAAAGGAAGGAATTTACGACTGTTGTCAATTTTGCGGACTTGTGAAAATGTTGATTGATTTTCGACCATTGGTTAATTATACAATCTAATTTATACTGTAACTATGCCAGAAAACAAAGAGACACTGATACCACCAATAGAAAGAACAGAAACATCGACAAGAATGGTGGATTTGCAAAGCGAGAGAATAGTCAATGTGCCGGCGGAAGTTAAAACTTGGATGAGAAAAATTGAAGAAGACCCGACAATTTCAAAAAATAACAGTCAACAGCCCAAAGGGGATGATGATTCAATTATGCAACCAATTGCAACGACAGTAACAAAAATTACTTTACCCACGACTAAAAAAACTTTTACGGGAGGATTTTCGCAACCAACAGACAATGCCTGGAGGTGGTTGACAACTTTTATATTAAGAATTATCAAAAAGAGTAAAGGTAATGTAAAATTTAAAGAGGAATGAATTCATCTGAAATAATTAGTATTATAACCAGTTTTGTGTTTTCGGGAATATTGATGTTAATGATGGTGGCATTGATTTTGTTTGTAGGTTGGGGAATATTGATATGGTATAAATGGCGAGACCGAGAAGAAAAATCTCTCAAACAAGTTAATTTGTTTGTGGCTGTACCTCAAGATAATGAAATTAAAATTGACGCAATGGAACAAATAATTAGTTCTTTTGCCAGCATGTATAAAACCGCCAAACCAAAATTTTTACAACCATTTGTGAGTCAACCGAGTGCCTCTTTGGAAATTATTGGTACCAATGAAGATATTAAGTTTTATATTTCTGTCCCAGATAAATATCAAGATATGGTCGAAAAACAAATTTACAGTGTTTATTCTGGGGCCGATATAAAAGTCACCGAAGAGCCAAATATTTATACCGACAAAGGATTTGTTGAATATGCTTGGTTAGTGTTAAAAAAATTGCCTCATTATCCACTGAAAACTTATAAAGAAATTAGTACCGACCCTCTTTCGTCGATTACTTCGACTTTGTCAAAATTAAGTCAAGATGAGTCTGTCTCGATTCAGTTAGTAATATATCCAACTGACGGTTCATGGGCAAAAACAGGAAGAAGTTTTATTAGTAGTACAAAAAAGTCAGAATCTAACCCAGAAAAAGCCGCTTATAAAGTGGATGCAAAACAACTGGAAGCGATTGAGCAAAAATGTAGTAAGGTGGGGTTGGAAACGGCAATTAGAATTGTGGCGATAGCTCCGTCAAAAGAAATTGCTAAAACTAATATTGCCAATATTAAGGCTTGTTTTGGTGAGTTTGAATCTCCTTGGAATAAGCTTAAAAGTAAAAAGATAAGATTTAAGTCGATGTTTATGGAGGATTTTATTTATAAATATCCAGTTCGGTTTTGGTTTAAAAATAAAACCATCATGTCGGTTGACGAAATTGCTTCAATATTTCACTTACCAAATAAATCGGTGGAAACCCCAAATATATATTGGCTAAAAGCCAAAAAAGCGCCAGCTCCAGTCGACTCCCCTCAGGAAGGAATGTATATTGGGGATAATATATATAGAGGAATAAGTAAAAAGTTTTGTATGACACCGACAGATCGACAAAGGCATTTTTATATTGTGGGGCAAACCGGTGTAGGTAAATCATGGTTGTTAGCCGACATGGCACTGCAAGATATAAAAGCAGGAAAAGGGGTTTGTTTTATTGACCCCCACGATACATTTGAAAGTATTTTGGAAAGAATCCCCCCAGAAAGAGTTGATGATGTGATTTATTTTGATCCGTCACAAACTGATAGACCAATGGGGTTTAATGTGATGGAATGTGAGCGAGAAGATCAGAAAGATTTTGTCACCAGCTCAATCATTAATTTGATGTATAAATTGTACGATCCTTACAAAACTGGAATTGTCGGCCCTAGATTTGAACATGCAATTAGAAACATAATGCTGACGGTAATGACCGAGCCTGGAGCCACATTTATTGAAATTGTCCGCTGTTTGACTGATCCTTCTTATGTCCAAGAAATGTTGCCAAAAGTAAAAGATCCGATGGTAAAACGCTATTGGACCGATCAAATTGCCCAGACATCAGACTTTCACAAATCGGAAGTGTTGGATTATATCGTGTCAAAATTTGGCCGGTTTATCACTAATACCATGATGAGAAACATTATTGGCCAATCAACTTCGTCATTTAATTTTAGAACTGCCATGGATGAGGGAAAAATTTTAATCATCAACTTGGCAAAAGGAACTATTGGTGAAGAAAATTCGGCCTTTTTGGGTCTAGTTTTAATTCCAAAAATATTGATTGCCGCTATGAGCCGGCAAGATATCCCAGAAGATAAACGAAAAGATTTTTATTTATATGTAGATGAATTTCAAAATTTTGCCACCCAAGATTTTGCGGTAATTTTATCTGAAGCTAGAAAATATCATTTAAACCTAACTGTGGCTAATCAATTTATTTCTCAAATGGATGATGAAGTTAAAAATGCTGTTTTTGGAAACGTGGGAACTATTTGTAGTTTTAGACTGGGTATCTCCGACGCTGGTTTTTTGACTAAACAATTTCAGCCAGAATTTGGAGAAAGGGATTTGTTAAACTTGGGAACTGGGGAAATTTATTTAAAAACTATGGTTAATGGAACACCAAAAGATCCCTTCTCTGTTAAAGTGGCTGCCATTGAAAAGAAAAAACCAGGTAATCCAAAAATGGCAGAAATGATTAAGAGGTTGTCAGCTTTGAAATATGGGAGACCAAAAGCGATTGTGGAAGCGGAGATAGCCCAGAGAGCCAGGCT
>CAZRPX010000026.1:1189-7714 GCA_964602085.1 uncultured Gammaproteobacteria bacterium | reverse complement strand
TACAGAAAGTGTTTTTGTTTGGGGGGTGTAAAAACCCAAATCGTCAATAAATTTGCCATCAAATTTGCTTCTATCTTCGGCAATAACAATACGATAGGTAATTTGATGTTTTTTACCACGAGGTAATAGTTTAACTTTAATCATAATGTATAGGATTATATCGTATTTAGTAGAAAGTAGAAAGTAGAAAGTTAATTTTTATTATTAAGGATTTTGGTGGCAATCAAGGAAGCGGCTTCTTGGGCTTTTTGTTTTGAATTCCCTTCTCCTTTGGCAATCAATTTATCACCTAGATAAACACCAACTTCAAATTTTTTTTGATGATCAGGGCCGAACTCAGAAATAGTTTTATATTGAGGAGTTATTCCTTGTTGAGATTGGGCAATTTCTTGAAAAATACTTTTAGGGTCTTTGTAAATCTTTTGGGCTGAGAACTGAGTAATACTAGAAGTTAAATGAAGATCGAGAAACTTAAACACCGAATTTACCCCTCCATCTAAATATACTGCCCCAATAATTGCCTCAAAAGTATCGGCTAATATTGAATTGTTTTGACGACCGTTATGATTTTCTTCTCCATGAGACAAAAAGATAAATTTACCGAGATTAAAGTTAAGTGATACCTTAGCAAGGTTATCAGTACAAACGATAAGAGCCCTAAGGTTGGTTAATTTCCCTTCATCAAATTTTTTAAAAAGATTGAAAAGACGGTCAGAAACCCAAAGTTCTAAAACAGCATCTCCTAAAAATTCATATCTTTCGTTAGATTCGGTAAATTCTTTATGTTCATTTAGAGACGATCGATGTATTAAGGCTTGGTTTAGATGGTCAATATTAGTAAATTTGTAACCAATTAATTGTTGAATTTCGTCAAATAGTTGTTTCATTTTTTTTGAGAGCGGCGCCAATTACTCCGTTGATAAAACTGGAACTAGTATCGGTTCCGTATTCTTTGGCAATTTCTATAACCTCATCGATAACTACTTTGGTTGGATTTTTTTTGTAATATAATAATTCCCAAAAAGCATAACGAAGAATACTTAAATCAACTCGGTTGATTTTGTCGATGGGCCATTTTGGAGCATTTGTTTGAATAATTTCGTCTATTTTTGGGATTATTTTGATTATTTTTGAAGTATCTTCGGTTGCTGGAGAGCTGTTTCCACAACTCCAGGCAAAAAGAGCTTGAATATTGGCAATTCTTTTTAGATGGCGGGGGTCAAATTTGTTTTTCACTGTTTACAGTTAGGACACTGAAAACCAGCCATTTTTGGTTGGCCGCAATTTTTACAAACGATAGGTTTAATTAATTTAGGCCCAGAATCGGCGGCTCGGCGGCGGCCTTGTCGGCGACTAGATGGCCAATGTTTTGGTAATGCTGTCATATGGAGTATTCTATCAGAAATTTATTAAAAAGTGAGAAGAATAAATTTAATTACTAATTATATTTTTTTGAAAAGAAATCTATAAAAACGTTGCAATAAGCAATGGCATAGGTTAATTGAAATAAATTTTTAAATAATATGTTTTTGTTAAAAAGATAACCTTTGTTTTCTTTTATAGTTTCATTAAAATAAAATTTATTTAATAATTTCGAATAAAGAACGTCAGGGTTTTGGTTTGGATTGTTAAATAATTTAATTTCAAATAGGGTATGGCAGATACTAGTCGATGCGTATTCAATTTTTGGTATTAACATTTCGGGTAAATATTTTTTAATTAAATTAATTTCTTTTTTTATAGTCATTTTTTCTAAAAGGTAAGAATTGGGCTGAATATATGAATCTTTCTGAAAAATTTTGATCATTACCCCCACATGACCGATTTCGTGAATAAAATCGATTATTTGGTGGTTTAATTTGATATTTTTATTAATATTTATTTTAAAAATGTCAGTTTCTTTTATATATTCGGTGCTTGAGGAATCAGATAAGTTTAATAGAATTCGTTTGTTGTGTTTTTTTAATAAAGGATATTTTTTTGAAAAAATTTTTACAAATTCATCAATATCTTTGTATGGTAACTGTTTTGATTGACACACAAAACAAACATTTGATAATTGGGATTTGGGGAAGATGGATTTGCTATAGTATTTTTTTGACTTTAAGGCAAATAAATTGATGTTTTTAAGAAATAATTTATATTCAGTTTGTGATATTTGTCCGTTGTCCAATCTCATATCGATATACGATTTATATCCCCTATTTTTGGCAAAAATATTTTTTTCTTTAATTACCTTTATAAAATCTTGAGTGGCCATAGTTAAAACAGATTTTTTGGTTTTTGGTGAAAGTTGGTGGTAAATGGTATTTTGATAAAACTTGATGGCTTCTTTTAGGTCGTTGGGTATTTGATTGGTATTAATTGGGGTTATACTTCTTTTGGCAATGTCATTTGATATTCCTTGATTTATCCAAATTGAGGTATAAGCCGTTTGACTACAAATTCTTGGTCTGGGAAGTGTTAAATATTTTTTATTAGCCTGTTTATAAAGTTGGGTAAAAACTTTATTTAGTTCTGATGGACTGATGTTTGTTCCTCTTTTTTTATATCTAAGCTCAATTTCTTGAAAGAACTTTTTTTTTGAGTTCATTAATCAATTTTATAAAAATTAAAAGAAGGAGTTAATTTTTTGGCTTTTTTTAAAAAGCCTAATTACTCACAATATTTTCTTTTAGTAAGTTTTTGGAAATTAGAGAATTTAGATTAAATTTTTTGTCTTTGACAAGATCAATCAGAATTTTTTGACTAAGGCTAATTAATTTGGTGTCGGAAAAAGAAGCGAGTTTGAGTGAGGGAAAGCCGTGTTGAATCGTGGAAAACATTTCACCTGGACCTCTGGTTTTGAGATCATATTCGGCAATTTTGAGGCCGTTAGAATTTTTTTCCATAAAATTAAGTCGATTTTGTGCCTTATCGTTGATTGACTCAGTAAAAAGATAACAAAAGCTTTGAAGTGCTCCCCTACCAACTCTTCCCCGAAGTTGATGGAGTTGGGATAAGCCAAATCTGTCAGCTGATTGAATTATCATAATTGAGGCATTAGGAATATCAACCCCAACTTCAATTATAGGAGTGGTAACTAATATATTAGTTTTGTTTTTTTGAAAGTCAGAAATTATAGTTTCACGGTCTTTTGGTTTTATTTTTCCGTGGAGTAATGAAAGTTTTAATTTTGAAAAAATTGTGGTTAGTTTTTCAAATTCGGCTTTGGCTGATTTTACGCTGGCCATAGTTTCGGAAACATCAATAAAAGGACAGACAATAAATGCCTGGCACTTTGTTTCTAAAATTTGGGATTGAATCCAAGAATAACATTGAGGAATTTTAAAAGAAGGAACCAAAAATGTTTTAATTGGAAGTCGATTGTTGGGAAGAGTATCAATCACTGAGATGTCTAAGTTGCCAAGTAAGGTTAAACTAATCGTCCGGGGAATGGGGGTAGCTGTCATAGTTAGACAGTGGGGAATTAAATCTAGACTAGCCAAAAAAGATCTTTGTTTAACCCCAAATTTATGTTGTTCGTCAATTATTAAAAGAGCAACTTTGTCTTTTAAATAATCTTTTTGATAAATTGCCGCATGAGTGGCAATAATTATCGAATTTGGGGGTATCTTATTTAAATTAATTTTGTTTGAACCAGTAAGCAAAAATATTGGAACCTTGTTTTTATTTAGAATTTTTGTAAAAGTTTGAAAGTGTTGTTGTGCCAAAATTTCAGTTGGGGCGATAAATAAAGATAGTGATTTATTTAGATGGGTTAAATAACAACTTAATAGAGCAATAATAGTTTTTCCTGATCCAACATCGCCTTGAATTAGTCGATTGGCAACTTTGTCAGTATTGGTAATATCTGATTTGACTTCCTGCCAAACTTTTTGTTGGGAGTCTGTAAGCTTAAAAGGAAGGTTATTAATTAGTCTTTTAATTTTTTGATTGATTTTTAAATTATTTTTAAGAACAATTTTGGGTCTTTTCGTCAGCCAGTCTTTTTTGGAAAGAAAAGACTGGGTTTGAAGGGATAAAATTTCTTCTATCGCCAGGCGGTAACGTGCTTGACTTAAAATATTAGAATTAAGAGGATTATGAATTTGTTCGAGAGATTTTTTGAGGTCTAGTAATCGGTATTTTTCTAAAATATTTTTTGGAAGAGTGTCATTGATATTAGAAATCAATGTTTGAAGCTGGTTTTGAATTGTTTTACGAAACCAATTTGAAGTCAAACCGCTGGTTTCTGGATAAATAGCAATAATTTTTCCAGTGTTATATTGGCCAGACACTGGGGAAATTAGAGTTTTCTTATTTTGAAATAAACTGACGGCTCCAGCAAAACTATAAGTCTCCCCTACTATGAAATTTTTTGATAAATATGGCTGATTAAACCAAATTAAATTAATTTGGCCTGTTTTGTCGGCAACGATGGCTTTTTGAATATTTTTGTGTGATCGGGTAAAAATATTTTGAAAACTAAGAAGTTTCCCTGTGATGGTCGTATTTTCATTTTCTTTGGTATTGATTATGTTGGTAATATGAGAAAAATCGATGTAACGAGAGGGAAAATGATAGAGCAGATCAAGAGGTGTTAAAATTCCTAATTTGTCTAGTTTAGATAGGGTTTTGGGTCCAATTTTGGGGATTTGAGTAAGGCTATCCATGAATTTATGCTATCATAATCTGATGAGAATAAAGAAAAAAACAGCAACAAAAATAGTCTTGGTCATAACCATGGTGGTTTTGTTGTTATCTGGAATGACTCCATTTTTAATGGTTTTAATAAACAGATAAATGATTTCTAGACATAGATTAAGAAATATCGCTAAAAATAGGCACAAACTAAAAGTAAATTTTAATTTAAAAGAAACATTAAAAAGTAGAAACTTTTGGTTGACTTTTTTTAAAATTTCTTTGATTTTAATAGCAGTTGGAGTGTTGGCAGTGATTATTTTGTTCGTTTGGTATTCAAGAGAACTCCCATCACCTGAAAAGGTGGTTAGGCGAGATGGTTACTCAAGTAAAGTGTATGACAGAAACGGTAATGTTTTGTATGACATTTATGATCAAGGCAAGCGTGATCCGGTTTTGTTTAAAAATATTCCTGATTATTTGAAACAAGCCACTGTAGCGGTTGAAGATAAAGATTTTTATAAACACAAAGGCTTTGATCCTTTGACCCCATTAAGAATTATTAAAAATTTCTTTTACTTTCGAAAAGTTACTGGAGGGTCAACACTAACTCAGCAATTAGCCAGGACAGTGTTGTTGACAACAGATAGAACAATAACTCGAAAGATTAAAGAGTTGATATTGTCGATTCAAATTGACGCTAAATATAGTAAAGATGAAATTTTGGGGATGTATTTAAACGAAGTTCCTTATGGAGGTGCTTCGTGGGGAATTGGGCCAGCAAGTGAGCAATATTTTAATAAACCAATAGACAAACTAAATCTAGCTGAATGTGCGATATTGGCTGGTTTACCTCAACTTCCAAGTGTTTATTCGCCCTACTCAAAAACTCCTACGGCTTATATTGATAGAACAAAGCATGTATTAAATAGAATGGTTGAAGACGGTTATGTTAGTCAACAGTTGGCTGATGAGACTTTCGAACAAGTTAAAACATATCAATTTAGTAGCCAGAACGCGACCATGAAAGCCCCTCATTTTGTTTTTTGGATTAAAGATCTTTTGGCTCAAAAATATGGTGAAGATGTGATTGAAGGTGGCGGTTTAAAAATTACAACTACTCTTGATTTGGATTTGCAAAATAAGGTTGAGGAAATTGTGTCTGAAGAAATAGAAAAAACTGAAAAATTAGGAATTACTAATGGAGCAGCTTTGGTTTTAGATCCAAAGACAGGTCAAGTGCTGGCTATGGCTGGTTCAAGGGATTATTGGACTGATAAAACTGATGGAAAATTTAATGTAGTGACTCAAGCGTTGAGGCAGCCAGGTTCTTCGATTAAACCGATTACTTATTTGGCTGCAATCAAAGAAGGATGGACAGCTTCAACTATGGTAATGGATACTCCGGTGACTTTCCCTTCTGAGAGCCCAGGTCAAAAAGATTATTCACCTCAAAATTATAACGGTAAGTTTAATGGACCGATGTCTCTCCGGGATGCTTTGGGTAATTCTATCAATACTATTGCTGTAAAAACTTTGGCAACTGTTGGAGTTGAAGATATGTTGTCTTTGGCTTATAAAATGGGATTGTCAACATTGGAGCCAACAAAAACCAACTTATCTCGATTTGGACTATCGGTCACCTTGGGTGGAGCGGAAGTAAAAATGATTGAACTGGCTTCGGCTTATACTGCTTTTGCAAATGACGGTCAGAAGATGGATCCAATTGGTATTTTAAAAATTGAAGATAAAGATGGTCGGGTTTTGGAAGAGTTTAAACAAGGTTTTGGAACCAAAGTAATGACACCACAGGAAGCTTTTATTATTTCAAATATTTTGGCTGATAATAAAGCTCGAGAGCTAACATTTGGAGCGGTTAATTCATTACAAATCTCAGGATAT
>CAZRPX010000026.1:0-1179 GCA_964602085.1 uncultured Gammaproteobacteria bacterium | reverse complement strand
CCAAATTTATTGACGACAGTTTGGGTGGGAAATGATGATAATACCTCGATGGGTAAGTTAGTTTCAGGAGTATCAGGGGCGGCCCCTATTTGGAAAAGAATAATGGCATATCAATTACCAAAATTGCCAAAAGTTGATTTTGCTATCCCAAATCAGATAGTCAGTCTCGAAGTTGATAATGTTTCTGGGTATTTAGCGCATGATGGTTTTCCTAGCCGAACTGAATATTTTATTGATGGAACTCAGCCAAGAATTTCTGACCCAATTCATTTGAAATTAAAAGTATGTAAAGGACAAAATGGTTTGGCTACTCCAGATGATGTGGCGACAAATAATTATGAAGAAAAAGAATTTTTTGCTTTTAAAGAAAATGATGTTGTTTCTAAAGATGGCAAAAATAGATGGCAAGAAGGGATTGATGGTTGGATTAATCAACAAACTGATAAAGATAAATATAATCCGCCAAGTGATTTTTGCCGAAGTGGTGGTATGGTAAATGTTGGGATTGATAGTCCGTCTCATCAATCTACTGTTGGAAAATCATTTGATGTAAAAATTACAACAAATTCGGTTAAAAAAATTGTAGAAGTTAAACTTTGGGTTGATGGAGAAGAGAAAAAAGTTTGGAATGAAAGACCTTTTGAAATTAATTTAACATTACCTGATGGTCCACATTTGATAAAAGTCAAAGCAACAGACCGAGATGGAAATAGTCAGGAAAGAGAGGCAAATATCGGGGTGAATACTGCTTGGAATATAACTCCTACTCCGAAAGTTACGGTTACCCCGGCGGTTGCTTCTCCAACTATCGGGGGGACGCCTACAAATTCTAGGTAAAGATAGGACAAACCGTGTTTAGTGGGCTGATTATCAGTCAGTATTGACGAGTGCTAATATATCAGAGTGTATATAAATAAACTAATTTATATCAAGTTAAATGCTTTGAGGTGAATTTCTTTGGCTAATTTGTCGGTAATATTAAAATAGGAAACCCGAAAGGTATAGCGATATTTATGATTATTAACGTCTTGGTATATATCAGTAACAATGATCTCCCATAAATGTTTCGTACCTATTATTTGGGAATACTTTTCTATTAATTGAGACGGATCTTGGGTCTCATCAAAAACCACATTGGCGTCTAAAATAATTAATTGAGAAGAAAGTTCATAAGCAGAT
>CAZRPX010000025.1:0-7837 GCA_964602085.1 uncultured Gammaproteobacteria bacterium | reverse complement strand
AATTCAATTTTTGGGATTATGTTTGGATTATCATTTTGACAATTATTAAGTCGAACTCCTCCACTTGGATTAGGAGTTGGATCATTAAGACCAGGAATTGGAATGATAATAATCTCTGGTGTTGGTGGAGTATCCAAAGTGGCACTACAAGAAGGACTAGTAGCTGTACTTGTTGGACAGACTCCATTGGTTCCAACACAAGACCATGAATAATTTACTGTTCCAGTGTAACCTGATGGTGTCCCAGAAGCACACAATTCAGTTGATAAAGGTTTAGTCTGCACCACTGTTCCATTTATTGCTGAACAAGCTCCGTCAACTTTGGTGACTGAGGGAGTTTTTGTGGCAGCACAAACTACATCGTTACCATCAGACCCACAACTATTACCATCAGTTCCATTGCAGTTCCAATTAAAAGTTCCATCACCGCCTATTGTATCAGTTGCCACAGTAGTTCCTGAACTACACAAAGTACCAAGGTCAGACCATTCACAGTAACTACCACTATTCGGAGGCGTTGCACACGCCCCATCCACTCCGTTCACACTCTTACACAAAGTACAACCACTAACAGGAGAATGAAAACCATTCTGATCGTTTGATAAATTACACTTTTGATCATTATTACTTAACGTACACGTAGTATAAGTCCCTTCACCATCTGAAGTATAAGTAATACCACAAACACCATTACTAAGAGTGCATGGTCCCGCTAAACCTTGTAATCCAATCGTTTCACACGTATATTTGTTTAACGGAAAAGTATTCCATTTACAAAATTTGCTTGAAGGCAACCAATAAACACCGGTCTCTCCAGTGCATGTATCCGCATAAACCCCCTTAACTCCGAGTGACAAAAAACAAAAAAACAAAAAACTAAAATAAAAATAATTACTCGACTTCACATAATAATCATACCAAAAAACAGTACAGTAATTGGATTACTGAGCAACACGATATCTAAAAGTAATTAATACTGGCAGGTCGTCTGAATTTTCGGTTAATCTAGTCTCCACGTCAGAACAACTTCTGACGCTAATATCTCGAATATCTTTTGAGTTGTCCACTGATCCTACATAAAATATATCTGGGACACCAGCAATCGTTTGTGGCAACAACCCTGATACAAATTTAAGATTAGTCTCTTTCATTGGGGCCACAATCTCATAAAAAAAATCATTTACACCTTTTGAAATCTGTCCACTCTCATATAGTTTTTTAACATTACTACCATCAGTATCAAAAAAATTTAACAAAACTACTTTATTAAGCATATTACTGTCTATAAAAGAAAATAATTCATCTTCAGAAATAAAAATATCTGAACCATTTACCACCGAATTCTTATCTTTTTTATAATTTCGTACACCCATAAAAGAAAAAACTTCAATCCACTCATCCACTGGCCATCGGGCTAAAACTACTTTTCTTTCACTTTCTCTATTTTTTACTCCGAATGCTAAAAAATTTTTTTCACCAAGTTCAAAATGGCTCAACAAAATTCCTTGTACTATCAATTCACCACTAGGAACACTCTTACCACAATAACCCAAATCGCTTTCAACCTTTTTCAAATAAGAAAAAAACATCTTATCTTTTAGTTTTTCATCACTATATATCCCCTCGCCATTCAAAAATTCTCCAAATCTCTGATCTATTGTTTCTCTCTCTCTTTGATCGACCAAGACAATTTCCTTCTGACTTGGCATTTCCCCTTGAATTGTTATCTCTTTATCAGAACCGCTTATATTATTTACTTCAGCCGCTACCAATCCAGGCATTACATTTGTGACAGCTAATCCTGCAAAAATTTTAGAGACGGCCTTTTTAGTCCGATTTGATTCTATAAACCTTCTTAAACGAGATGCTGAACTTTCAACTTTATCAGTCTCATTTATTGTCCCCATTTCTAGGTTTGACATTTTTACCACCTCAAAGTCATTTTGGTTACCACTTTGTCTTTCTTCTGACATATGTATATATTATAACATTATAAACATAATGTTATACTATTTCATTAGTTCAATTTCCAAAGCTCTATCTACAAGATTTACCACCGGGTTAAAATTATCTTTATTTAAGTCAGACACAGTAAAATCCCCTCCGAACTGATCCTTTGAATAATTGTCACTATTTTTTTTATTATTCTTCTCAATTTTCTCAAATAATTTTACATCTCTTGTCGCCTCAAATAAATTTTTTACCAACAAGGCACAAATAGGGTTTTCCCAAAAATTCTCGTTTATTGTTTTTGTCTCAACTGTTTTATACAAATTAGTCACATAATCCAATTTAGTTTTCGATTTATCTACTAATTTCCAAGTATCTAATACTGATAAACCAAATAAACAGACATTTTGAGATTCTCTCACTTCATTATTCAATATTAATTTCTCATCAATTAAAAAATATTTTTCAATTAACTCTTTGTAATGATTCTCTCCACTCCAAGCATATTTGTAGGCTAAGTTAGAAATTTGCCCAAAATAGCTATCCATATAACGGGAATAGATAATATTTTTTTTAATAGTCATCAGTGGTAAAACAGTCTTTATTTCACTTACAAAATGTTCTCTCCCATATTTTTCTTTTTCTTCAACTGTCATTTCTTTGGAATTAAAACAAAGTTTTTTTAATTTATCTTTTTGATCTTGATCGATATATTTACTTTGAGCTATTTCATAGGTTGTTTTACAAATCCAAAGCGAATCACTCAAATCCTCATTGCTATATTCCTCCCAAAATTTATTAATATCTTTTTTGACCATCTCCAAATCATTTGAGTCTTTATATTTTTCATAAAAATTTAACCTAACCCGCGTAATTATTAAATCATCTTTATTTTTTATTTCACATCCATTTACCGAGCAACCTAAACCACGAACGATTAATCCCTTATATTCACTTCTTTGTTTATCAATCCAATCAAGTGTTTTTCGCGCCACCTCAATATAATTTGCTTGTTTAATTTTTTCTTTCTCCGTTTGGGTTGTTACTTGTTTATTATTCCTATTTTTCAACCAAGAAATTTTTCCACTATTGTATCCATACAAAATTATCACCCCTACCAATAAACTACTCGCTACCACCACCAAAACCGGCAAAGTCTTCTCATTTTTAAACAAATTCATAATTAATGATAAACCAATCTATTTTAAAAACAAAAAGGTCTTTTTCTTCACCAATCTGACAAACTAACAATCTGGCTATCTGATAAGCTGATGAGCTGAATGGCTGACAAGCTGACAAACTGATGGTCTGACAAGCTAATTACTCTCCAGGAGTAACTGTCGGTTCGACTGTAATCTTGGGCTCCAACTGTTCTGCTGGCACGTTCACCTTCTCTTCTTCTCCCATTGTTGGTAAGGGTTGGGGTGTTTTTAGAGACTCAGTTTCAGTTGGCTTTTGAGTTTGTTGTTGGCTTTGTTGTTGTTTCAATTGTTCTTGATATTGAGCAATTGCCTCATCCAATTGTTTTTGCCAATCATCTAACTCTTTTTTAGCCTTAGTATAGTCATCAGAATCTGCTGAAACTAAATTAAGTGCTTGTTGCATAAAAGTCACCGCATCTTGTAATTTATTTTGTTCTTTGGCACTATGAGCCCGATTATACCAAGCATTAGCAAAGTCTGGCTTATCAACCACCGCTTCTTCAAAATATCTTTCCGCCATTGAATAATTTTTAGCTCCATACATCAACGAACCCAAAGTTAAATTATAATTAGAGTTAACCGGATCAGCCGCAATTGCTTGTTGATAAGATTGCACCGACCAATCTAAAGTACCATCAATTACCCCAATCAAAGATTGATAAATCGAACCCAAATTGGCCCAATAAGCTCCAATATTTTTGTCCAAATTTACCGCTGCTTGAGACTCTCTCACTGCTTGTTGAATTAAAGTCGATGCTTTTTCTTTATTTTCTGGACTTATTGTTTCTCCTGTCCCCACAGTCATAAAATTATTTGCCAAAGCCAAATTTGTTTGTGAATATACTGCTCGATAATCAGCCAAATTTGGGTTTAACCCAATCGCTTTAATTTGATTATTGTAAGTATTTGCTCCATCATTTTTTGATGCTGCCAATAAAGATTGTCGATAATAATAATCAGCCACCACTCCTCGACCTACTTTATAAGTCCCCCAACCACTAACTACCAATATCGCGATTGTCAACAAATAAGGCAAAATATTAAATCCGTTTTCTCCCAAAGGTAAAAATATTTTTACCTCTTTTGATTCATCAAAATTACTGGCCACTGTCCAATACAATAAAAATGTTATCAAAAAAGTTGGTGGTAACAATAAAGTCATTGCCCCCAACATAATCACTCGCCAAAAACCCGTTTCCTTTCTTTTTTTAATTATTGATAAAGCTACTAATATCACCAAAATTAATCCTACCAAACCTAATTCAGTCCAAATATGCAAAATTCCCATGGATGAAATCAACAATGTTGATGCCCACAAATTAGTCAAATTAAAACTTGCTGGTCTAAATCGAGAAAATGCTTCGATAAAATTGCCAATTCCAACTCCAGACAAAGCTTTTCCTTTTAAAGTTTCCACCGCAATTACCCAACCACTTCTAATATCTAAATACCCCCAACCAGATTTGACCAATTTATAAATACCCAAAAATGCCAACAATCCAAAAAAGACAACTGCCATCGCCTCGACAAAATAACTTCCAAAATCACTTTTATCCTTTAATTTTTTAGCAATTCTCTTTCCCCACTCTATTAATAAAAATATAAACAAAATCGACTCTGCTAAAAGCGACCCAGTTAACGACCAGTTTTGTCCTATTGATATCAAAGGATTTTTTTCAGGCCAAACAAACGGCAATTTAGAATTTGGAATTATAAAAACAAAAATAGAAGCTATTCCCACTACTACTGCCGATATAGACAACCAATTTACCTGTTTTTTAAATTCTCCTTTTTCTCTTGTTTGCATCCACAAGAAAAACCATATTGTCAATCCCAACAAACCTCCAATTCCAAACAGAGATAATTCAGATCTAGCTTGAGCTCCAAAACCAGATCTAAAATAAGAAATTATTCCCAAAACCAAACCAAAAATCGCCCACTTTAACCATTTATTAACCAAAATAACTTCTCTTTTATTTTTTAACCAATCAATTAACCATAAAATCAATCCAATTAAACCACTTCCCAATAAAAATATGTTCTTCCCCAACCCAAAAGCATCATAGATAATTGGTAAAAAGAACAATGGTAACACACTCAAAACTATTCGACTGTATATTTTTAATGCTGTTTTCATACATTCAGATTAACAAACCCTCAAATTTTTGACAACCAATCAAATCCCTTTTTCCCCGCATTATCTCTTAAGCTGTCATTCTACTTACCAAAAGCTATTAACTACTTACTAATCTGACAAGCTGACAGGCTGAATAGCTGACAATCTTACTTAAGTACTGTCAATGGATTTAATTTCCCTCCTGGTCCAATTACTTCAAAATGCAAATGGGTACCAGTTGATCTTCCAGTACTTCCCATTATCCCCAATTTTTGACCTTGTCCAACTCTTTCTCCCGCTTTTACAGCAACTGAGTTATTCAGCATATGGGCATACAAAGTTCTATAACCATTACCATGATCAACCACCACATAATTTCCGTATCCACCGGCATTCCAACCCGCAGTCACCACTGTTCCTCCCTGAGAAGCCACAATTACTGGATTTGATTTATTAGCAATATCTACCGCCTGATGGTACCAAGCGTACTTTTGAGAAATATAACCAGCCGTTGGCCACATAAAATTCCCTTCTCCCACCACTCCGGGGATTGGAGCCACAGTTCTGGCGACATATCTTGTCGTATCAACCATAATTTCTTTTGGTTTTATTCCGTCTGGAATTATCAACTCTTGTCCCGCACTTAGGGCAAAAGTTTCGTCATTAGCAAATGTATTAAAAGGATAATCGATGATATTTTGAGCATCAACCTGGTGACTTTTTGCGATACTATAGATTGTTTCTCCCCTTTTTACTGTATGTCTTACTCCTGTCACTGGTAAAATTTTCAAAATTTGATTGACCTTAATTGCATCAACCGATTTTAAATTGTTTTCCCACATAATTGTGTCAATATTTACTCCAAATTTTACAGCGATACTCGACACAGTATCCCCTTCTTGAACCCGATATTGAGTTGTTTCCCCTTTAGACAAATTCGACACTAAAGTGCTTGCCCCAGTTTGATTGGCCGCAACCAACAAATAGTTACTTCCGCTATTTTCACTTCCTTCACTATTTACAACTAAATTTTCCAAAGTACCGGAAAAAATAATTACTACAAAAAACAAAAAAGCCATACTAACATTAACAAAACTTTGTGAAAATCGACCGCGTTGTCGATACATCATTTTTGAAAAAAACATTTTAATCCAACCTACCCATCCCAAAGTCCACTTAAAAATTCTCGACACCAAGACAACTTCCAGCTTCAAAAATTCTGAAATCAGTTTCATTTCTGCCGCAATTGACTCTTTTAGTTCAAACATTGTGTGTCTATTATACTAAATAAATATCCCTCAATTTTAAATAATCTGACAGGCTGAATGGCTGATCAGCTGACAAGCTATTTCTTACCTATCTTTGCCAAGAAATCAGCATTATTCTTTGTTTTACTCATTTGAGAAATAATCATTTCGGTTGCATTATTGTTTTCTCCGAGTGCATCAAACATTCGTCGAATTGAAATTACTTTAGTCAAAGTCGCACTATCCAAAATCAGTTCCTCTTTTCTAGTCCCCGATTTTAAAATATCAAAGGCTGGATAAATTCTTCTTTCTGCCAAATTTCTTTCCAGTCTCAACTCCATATTACCTGTTCCCTTAAATTCTTCAAAAATCAATTCATCCATTTTTGAACCAGTTTCCACCAACGCTGTTCCAATAATTGTTAACGATCCCCCGTTTTCAATCTTTCGAGCCGCTCCAAAAAATTTCTTTGATGGATACAATGCCGCTGGATCAAAACCACCCGACAATGTTCTTCCACTAGTTGGAATCGCTAAATTGTAAGCTCGGGCTAATCTGGTAATTGAGTCAAATACCACCACTACGTCTTTACCCAATTCAACCAATCGTTTGGCTCTTTCCATCCCAATTTCCGCTGCTCTAGTTTGGTCTTCTGGTTTTTGATCAAAACTCGACGCAATCACCTCCCCTTTGATAAATCTTTGCATATCAGTTACTTCTTCAGGTCTTTCTCCAACCAATATTGCCATCAAATGAGCTTCTGGATAGTTTATCGATACACCCGCCGCAATTTCTTTTAAAAGGGTAGTTTTACCGGCTTTTGGAGGAGACACCACCATTCCTCTTTGACCAAAACCAACTGGACAAAATAAATCCAAAATTCGAGTCGACAAAATATCTGCTTCAGTTTCCAATTTCATCAGTTTTTCTGGATAAATTGGTACTAAATCTTTAAATTCTGGTCTTCTCATTGCTGAGCCCAAGTCTCCCTCGTTTACCTTATCAATTCTAGTTATCGCCCAATATTTTTCATTTTCTTTTGGTTTTTTGGCCGCTCCGACAATCAAATCTCCAGCTCTAAGTCCATAACGTCTAATTTGCATTGAAGGAATATAGGCATCCTTACCATTGGGTAAAAAATTTGGTCTGACAAAACCATTTCCGTCCTGCATAATTTCTAATATTCCTGAAATCGCTTCCACTACGACACTACTTACTGGTTGAGTGTAATGAAATTGCGGCCGAACTGGTTGTTGAGGTTGCATTGTTCCTTGCCTCGACGTAGCATTTGGCGAAGTCGGGTTTGGAGTTTGATATTGTGG
>CAZRPX010000024.1:5981-7961 GCA_964602085.1 uncultured Gammaproteobacteria bacterium | reverse complement strand
AATACTGACACATTTTCTGCTTTAGTTTTATCAAATTCTGGGAAAATCTTTTTTAAATAATCAAACCATTGATTAACTAAATTTTTCTCACCCATCTCCAAAAATTCATGGTCTTGTGGGACATAAGCTCCTAAGTAATAAATATTTTTGTTGTTATATTTTTCCCTCCCAACTAGATTTGTATGTTGAATAAAGGCCAAAAAAGGGGATTTGGAATCATTTATATTATGCCAATAATATTCACTTAAACTTTGTTCTGAACTAAAAACAATATTTACTGTCGCCAAATATTCAATATTTTTGTCCGGTCTAGTATCAATTATTAAATCAAAATCATTTTCCAGCTCTTTAACGTTTTTGATTTCGTTATTTAATTTAATTTTTCCATCACTATTTTTAATTAATTCTGCCAATCTTTTGACTAATATTTCAAATCCGCCATCAATATAACCCAATACCTCTTCACCTTTTTCGTTTTTAGAATTTCCTCTAGTGTGAATTCTAGCCCAGAGCCATGCCATCGAAATGTCTTTGTAATATTTATGAAATTTTCCTTGTAGTAATGGTTTCCATACCACTTCAAAGCCTTTTTTACCCATCCATTTTTTAACCCATTCCACCGCTGTTTTGTCTTCATATTTCTGCCAATTTTTATCAAAACCCAAATACAAGGCCGCCATCCCCATCCTAAATTTATCCACCAAACCCAGTGGTTTGAACTTTAATAAATCCATTGCCCCATTAAAGGGATACATTTTATTTTTCCAATAAAGTCCGGTTGAGCTTTTATTCCAAATAATTTTTTCTTCTAAACCAACTTCTTTCAGCAAGTTAATTAAGTCCTTATCAGTTTTAAAAAAATGGTGGTAAAGTTTTTCTAAATTTTCTCCTTCCATTTTAAAACCACCAACTAACCCTCCCAAAAAACTTTCTTTTTCAAAAATAGTTACTCTGTGACCTTTTTTAGATAAATAATAACCGGCAGTCAAACCACCAATCCCACCACCTATTAATGCAATTTTCTTATACATATTTTATATTCAATATGCTATCATAACTTCATCCGCTGTTGCATATCTGCAGCAGTTTTTATTTATTTTTAAATTTATTTTAAATTTTAGTTCTAAAGCTCTGATGCTCTAAAGTACTAAAGCACCAACCTATGGCTGACCAAATTAAACTTACTAAAAATCGCGACGTTGCAATTGAAAAAGTTCGAAATATCGGAATTATTGCTCATATCGACGGCGGTAAAACTACTACCACCGAACGTCTTTTGTTTTATACTGGCAATATTCACAAAATTGGTTCAGTTGACGACGGTACTACTACTACCGATTCTATGATTCAAGAAAGAGAGCGGGGTATTACTATTCAATCCGCTTGCGTTACTACTTTTTGGAAAGAATTTCGTCTAAATATTATTGATACCCCCGGACATGTCGATTTTACCGCCGAAGTCGAACGATCTCTTCGTGTTCTCGATGGCGCTATTATGATTTTTGATGGCAATGCGGGAGTTCAGGCTCAATCCGAAACTGTCTGGCGACAGGCCGACAAATACGGTGTCCCTCGAATTGCTTTTGTCAATAAAATGGATAAAATCGGAGCTTCATTTGATAACACTCTTCAAAGTATTCACGACAAATTACGTGCTCCTATTGTCCCAGTTGTTATTCCTATTGGCGAAGAACACGATTTTGTTGGTGTCATCGATTTAATAGAAATGAAAATGATTGTTTATGATAAAGATGAAGAAGGTTTGGAATTTACTGTAAAAGATGTCACAGACGAATATAAAGAAAAAGCCCTCAAAGCTCGAGCTAAAATGGTAGAAAAAATTGCCGGTGAAGACGAAGTTTTAATGGAGAAATTTTTAAACGATGAAGAAATTTCTGTTCCAGAATTAAAAGCCACCCTAAGAAAAGCCTGTATTGCTCGAAAACTTTTCCCAGTTTACTGTGGTGCTGCTTGGAGAAA
>CAZRPX010000024.1:0-5971 GCA_964602085.1 uncultured Gammaproteobacteria bacterium | reverse complement strand
GTATCCATCCAATTCTCGACGGTATCGTTGACTATCTTCCGTCTCCATTAGATTTACCTCCAATCGAAGGTTACAATCCAGAAAACAATGAAGTTATAACCAGAAAACCTTTGCGTACCGAACCACTTTCTGCTCTTCTTTTTAAAGTTCAATCTGACCCACACGTCGGTACTTTATCTTATGTTCGTGTTTACTCAGGTACTCTCAAAGCTGGAACCGAAGTTTACAATACCACCAAACAAAAATCAGAACGAATTGGTCGTTTGCTTTTGATGCATGCTGACAAACGCGAAGGATTAGAAGAAGGTTTCGCTGGAGAAATCGTTGCTTGTATTGGTCTTAAAGAATCCACTACTGGCGATACTCTTTGTGACAGCAACAACGTTATTTCACTTTCACCAATTCAGTTTTCTGAACCAGTTATTTCTCTTTCTATTGAACCAGCTACTGCTGATGATCAAGAGAAAATGGGCGCTGCTCTCAATCGCTTAGCTATCGAGGATCCTACTTTTAAAGTATCTTACAACCACGAAACCGGCCAAACAATAATCGCTGGCATGGGAGAACTATATCTAGAAATTATCGTCGATCGTCTTAAGCGTGAATTTGGCGTCAACGTTAAAACCGGTTCCCCTCAAGTCGCTTATCGAGAAACTATTTCTATGAATGCCGATGGTGAAGGTAAATATATTCATCAATCTGGCGGACATGGTCAATATGGACATTGTAAAATAAAAGTTGAACCAAAAAATAGAGGCGAAGGTTATGAATTTGTTAATGCTGTCAAAGGTGGAGCTATTCCAGCCAACTTTATTCCGGCTATCGAAAAAGGTATCAAAGAAACTCTTCAAAAGGGAATTATCGCAGGATACCCTTGTACTGATATTAAAGTAACAGTTTATGACGGTACTTACCACGAAGTCGATTCATCAGAAATGGCTTTCAAGCTAGCCGGAGCTTATGCTATTAAGGACGCCTTTCAAGCGGCTAAGCCACTAGTTTTGGAACCTATCATGAAATTTGAGGTTAGTACTCCTTCTGAATTCTTAGGATCAGTTATTGGTGACTTATCTTCACGTCGAGGCCAAGTTAATGGTACTGTTGAATCATCCAATTTCACCACTATTGATGCTTTTATTCCTCTCGAAGATGTTCGAGGATATGCAACTGTTATCCGAAGTTTAACTCAAGGCCGAGGTTCTTTTTATATGGAACCAAGCCATTACGATCCAGTCCCTCGTGATATTCAAGAGAAGTTAACTACAAAACTCAATGGAGGTAAGAATTAACTCAAATGTAATTATTGCAAAGCCTTAAACTTGCTGATACAATCTAACAGCGTTTTAATCTAAAATATTATTAATTAGAAATTAAGTCTTAAACAAGACAAATAAAATAAAAACAAAAAAGGAGAATCTATGGCAGATACATATCAAAGAAATAAACCACACGTTAACGTTGGTACAATCGGACACGTTGATCATGGTAAAACAACCTTAACTGCTGCTATTTCTAAGGTTCAAGGAAGTGCTAAATCTTATGCAGATATTGCTAAGGGTGGTACTGTCCGTGATGCTTCCAAAATCGTTACTATCGCAATTTCTCATATCGAGTACGAAACCGAGAAAAGACATTATGCTCACATCGATTGTCCAGGACACGCTGATTATGTCAAAAACATGATTACTGGTGCTGCTCAAATGGATGGTGCTATTTTAGTCGTCTCTGCACCCGATGGTCCAATGCCTCAAACTCGAGAACACGTCTTGTTAGCCAATCAAGTAAACGTTCCTAAATTAGTCGTTTACTTAAACAAATGTGATTTAGTTGAAGATCCAGAATTCTTAGACTTAGTCGAAATGGAAATCAGAGATCTCTTAACTAAATACGGCTTCCCAGGCGCTGACACTCCAATAATTCGCGGAAGCGCTCTCAAAGCTCTAAACGGTGAAGCAGATGGAGTTGAATCTATTAAAAAATTGATGGAAGCTCTTGATACCTATATTCCTGAACCTGCTCGTGAATTAGACAAGCCTTTCTTAATGCCAGTTGAAGATGTTTTCTCTATCAAAGGACGAGGAACAGTCGCTACTGGAAGAATTGAAAAAGGTATTGTTAAAATCAATGACGAAATCGAAATCGTTGGTTTAAAAGACACTCGAAAAGCTGTTGTTACTGGAGTTGAAATGTTCCACAAACAACTTGATCAAGGTCAAGCTGGTGACAACGTTGGTATCCTCCTTCGAGGTGTTGAAAAAGACGATATTGAAAGGGGTCAAGTTTTAGCCAAAATTGGCTCAATTACTCCTCATACCGAATTTAAAGCTGAAGTTTTGTTACTTAAAAAAGAAGAAGGTGGTCGTCATACCCCAATTTTCTCTGGGTACAGACCTCAAGTATTTATCGGAACTACCGATGTTACTGGAGACATTACCCTTGCTGAAGGCATGGAAATGATTATGCCAGGTGACAATGCTAACGTTTCAGTTAAATTAATTAAACCAGTCGCTATGCAAGAAGGTCAAAGATTCGCTATCCGCGAAGGTGGTTTGACTGTTGGAGCTGGCGCTATTACAAAAATTATTAAATAAAGGAAAATCAATAAACAAATATATTGTTAATTGAAAATTAATAAAATGGCCAAAGGTAACCGCATCCGTATCAGACTAAAATCATTCGATCATCGAATTATCGATGAAGCAGCTATCAAGATAGTTGAGGCTGCGGTTACTGCTGGGGCCAAGGTCGAAGGACCTATTCCTTTACCCACAGAACAAAAAACCATTACTGTTTTAACCAGTCCTCACACCGACAAGAATGCTCGTGAACACTTCGAAGTAAAAACTCACAAGCGTCTTATCGATATTTCCAATACTAGTCTTCGCACCGTCGATAGCCTTCAACATTTGGATTTGCCTTCAGGAGTGGAAGTAGAAGTTAAGATGTAAAATTATGATTTCCGGATTTTTAGTAAAAAAAGGTCTAATGACCAGTGTCTATACCCCCGATGGGAAGAGAATTGCCGTTACTAAATGTATCGCCAAACCTCTTAAGGTTACTCAAATAAAAACTGCTGATAAAGATGGCTATCAATCAATTCAAGTTGCTGGTGGTTCTAAAAAAAGAATCAACAAAGCCACTACTGGCAAAATGACTAAATTATCTCTCGATATTAAACCTAGTTTTTTTAAAGAATTCAAATTAGTAACTGACCAAATCCCCACAGTAGGCGATGAAATAACAATTGAATCTGTCTTTAACAATGGCGACATTATCGATGTTACTGGGACCTCAAAAGGTCGTGGTTTTGCCGGTGTTGTCAAACGACATGGATTCAAAAAACAACCACTTTTAGGCGCTTCAAACTATGTTCGCCGACCCGGTTCTATTGGTGCTCAAACTCCCGGTAAAGTCGTTAGAGGCAAAAAAATGCCTGGTCATTTTGGTGTTGATACTGTAACCGTCTCAAAATTAGAAATATTTTCTATAAATCCAGAAAATAAAGAAATTTTAATTAAAGGTTCAATTCCTGGAAGTTTTAATTCTTGGATTACTCTTAAAAAGAGAAACTAATATGAAATCCGAAATTTACAACATAGAAGCTAAAAAAGTGGGGGATTTGACATTAACTAAATCAGTTTTTGACACCGAATATTCTTCCAGTTTAATCAATCAAGCAATTAGAGTTTATCTATTCAACCAACGTTCTTCTTACGCCAAAACCAAGACTCGATCTGAAGTTGCCGGTACTCGTAAAAAAGTATGGTCACAAAAAGGAACGGGTAACGCTCGTCATGGTAATCGAACCGCTCCCATTTTTAAAGGCGGTGGTGTTGCTCTTGGACCTGATGGTATGCAAAATTATTCACTAAAAATGAATAAAAAAATGAAAAAACAAGCCGTATGCGCTGTTTTGACCAAATTTGCTAAAGAAAAAAAGATTTTAATCATCGATGATTTTTCAAAATTAGAACCCAAAACTAAGACTGGTATCAAACTAATCACTGGACTTAAATCCGCTGATAGCGTATTATCAAAAAGTAAAAAAATTGGGATTATTACTGACAAAACAATTGACTTAGTCAAACGATCGTTTGGTAATATTAAAAGCATCAACTTGCTAACCTTAAATTCTTTAAATGTTTATGACTTGTCAAAACAAAATTATCTAATTTTTAGTCAACAAGCCATTGAACAACTTAAATAAATGAACAAACTTATTATTTTAAAACCAATCATTACCGAAAAAGTTCTTGCTTCTCAACAAGCGCAAGATAAATACTCTTTTTGGGTTAGTCCAAAAGCTAATAAAAATCAAATTGAGGCTACCTTTAAATCTGTTTTTGGTATTACTCCTTTAGCTATAAATACAATAATTTTAAAGGGAAAGAATAAAACAAACTGGAAAACTCGACAACCAATTGAAAAATCAGATCGCAAAAAAGCTATTATTACAGTTACTAAGGGTACAAAAATTGAATTATTAAAACTAAACACTAAATAATTTATGTCTATTAAATCTTTATTAACCATCAAAAAGAAGACTAGCGGCCGTGATTCTCAGGGTCATGTTTCTATTCGCCATCGTGGTGGAGAAGAAAAAAGATTCCTCCGAGAAATCGATTGGTTTAGAAAACAATTTGATATCAAAGCTAAAGTTGTTTCTATCGAATACGATCCCAACCGAACCGCTGATATTGCTCTTCTTTCTTATGAAAATGGCTCAAAAAGCTATATTTTAGCTACTTCAAATTTAAAAGTTGGTGACGTGGTTGTTTCCTCTGACAATGCTCCTATTAAAGATGGTAATTGTTTACTTTTAAAAAATATTCCTGTCGGAGTTCCAATTCATTCTCTTAGTTTTCAAGTTGGTAAACCAGCTCAATTAGTAAAAAGCGCTGGCTCAGCTGCTTATATTCAAAGTATAGATGGCAACAAAGCTATTGTAAAACTTCCTTCAGGTGAAATTAGAATTTTTAATTCCCAAACTCGTGCCACTATTGGTCAAATTTCAAATGCTGATCATAGTAACGAAAAACTTACTAAAGCTGGACAATCTCGACATCGAGGTATTCGACCAACAGTCCGAGGAGTTGCTCAAAATCCACACTCACATCCACATGGAGGCGGTGAAGGACGAAGCTCTATCGGTATGCATCCCAAAACTAAATGGGGTAAACCAGCTTTTAGAAGAACAAGAAAACACAAAAAAGCATCCAATAAATTAATTGTTCAACGGAGAAAAAAGTAAGTTTTATTTACGATTGAAAATTGTAAATTAAAAATTGAAAATTAACTTATATGTCTAGAAGTTCTACCAAAGGTCCATATATCGACAAAAATATAATGGATAAAATCAGCAAAGGTGGCAATCAAGTTATTAAAACTTATGCCCGACGTAGCTCTATTGCTCCAGAATTTGTTGGTAAAAATTTTGATGTTCATAATGGTAAAAAATTTATTAACGTTTACGTTACCGAAGATATGGTAGGTCATAAATTTGGTGAATTTTCACCCTCTCGAACATTCAAAGGACATGGACGTGTAGTTAAAAGAGTTATTGAAAAAACGTAAAAAAATATGGCAAAAGTTATCAAAAAAACTACTATTACCAAAAAAGCTCCAGTTAGCAAAGTTGTTAAAAAAACAACTCCTGTTAAAGTCGAAAAACCAGTTATTACAAAACCAGTTATCCAGACAGAGCCAACTATCCAATTGGTTAAATTTGTTAATAAAAACATTCAAATTTCACCTCGCAAATTACGTCTTCTAGTTGATGAAGTTAGAAAACTATCTCCAGTAGAAGCTCTCAATCGAGTTAAATTTATCAATACAAAATCAGCTAGAATTTTAGTTCAAGCTCTTAAAAACGTAATTGCTGACGCTAAAAATAATTTTAAATTAGACACAAATTCATTAAAATTTGATACTATCAAAGCCGACGAAGCTATTAAAATAAAACGTATGGATA